>JAXDMA010000335.1:0-6109 GCA_034666305.1 Vulcanimicrobiota bacterium | reverse complement strand
GCGGTGACGGCCTGCTTGTAGCGGATGTCGTACACGTCGCCCGCGACGAACACGCCCTCGACGTTGGTGCGCACGCCGTCTTCGCTGACGATGTAGCCCGCGGCGTCGAGCGTGAGCTGGCCGGCGAAGATCGCCGTGTTCGGATCGTGGCCGATCGCGATGAACAGCGCGTCGGCAGCAAGCGTCGACTCTTCGCCGGTGACGAGGTTCTTCAAGCGCAGCGCCGTGGTATTGTCCTCGCCGATGACTTCCTCAACGGCGGTGTTCCAAACGAACGCGATCTTCTCGTGGTTGAGCGCGCGATCCGCCATGATCTTCGACGCGCGCAAGCTGGAACGCCGGTGGATCACCGTCACCTTCGAGCCGAAGCGCGTGAGAAACAGCGCCTCTTCCATCGCCGAGTCCCCGCCGCCGACGACGACGATGTGCTTCTCGCGAAAGAACGCGCCGTCGCACGTCGCGCAGGTCGACACGCCGCGTCCGCGCAGCCGCGCTTCGCCCGGGATGTTCAGCCAGCGCGCGCTCGCGCCGGTTGCAACGATCACGCTGTCGGCGGTGTACGCGTCCTCGGCGGTGCGCACCACGAACGGGCGCTTCGAGAAATCGACCTCGGTCACGTCGACGTTGTGGATGACCGAACCGAACCGCTCGGCCTGCGCGCGAAACGCTTCCATCAGCTCGGGACCCATGATCCCGTCGGGGAATCCGGGGTAGTTCTCCACCTCGGTGGTGAGCATGAGCTGCCCGCCGTACATGTGGCCGGCGAAGACGATCGGGGCGAGGTTGGCCCGCGCGGCGTAGACCGCAGCGGTCAGGCCGGCGGGGCCGGAGCCGATGATGATGAGCTTGGCGTGGGTGGGGACGGGCATGTCGCCTTCTTCAACCCGGCCGGGGTTGCGTCCGGTTCGGACCGCGAGGGCGGCCGATCGGCTCAGCGAGGGGCGCTGCAAGACGCCCGGGAAGCAGCGCTCGATGCAGAGGATTCTGACGCTCGCGTTTGTCGTTGCAGCCGGCGGTGTCGCCGCCGCACAGAGCCCGGCTCCGAGCAGTTCGCCGCCTGCGAGCCCGTCGGCCTCACCGGCGTCGGGCGCGTTTGCGCCCCGCACGAAGCTCGTCACGACCTGCCGGCCGTACGCGAACCTCCGCTCGCTGCCGACCACCGACACGCAGAGCATCGCCAAGGACTCGAACGGCGCCTCGATCGTGCTCAAGCCGGACACCGAGCTGGAAGTGATGGCCGGTGGTACGAACACCTCGGCGTTCGTCTACGTGCAGGCGCCGTCGCGCGACGGTTTGACGAACGGATACGTGGCCCGGCCCTGCATCAAACTCGCGACGTAACGCGCGCCCGAAATGATGAAGCGCGTCCTGTGGATCCTCATCTCGATTTTCCTCCATCCCGTCGCCGTGGTGCTGATGTGGATCAACGTCGGCGGCCGCGCAGACCTGAACCTGAGCCAGAAGATCATCTGGTGCGTCGTCGGCATCGTGTGGGGACTCGGGCCGACGCTCTACGTCTTGGTCGGCGGCGGGGGACTCTGGTGAGCGCAACCGCCGGCTGGCCCGAGATCGCGCTCGAAGACGATCCATCCGATCTCCTTCGCAAAGCGTCGCGCGGCGCGCGGCTCGGCACCGACGAGCTCGCGAACCGCACGGGGATCGAAGCGCGCGCGATTCAGGCTTGGCTCAAAGGCAACGGCGTGCCGACCGAGGATCAGGCGCGCGCGCTCGCCGTCGTGCTGCGCCTCGATCCCGGCAAGTTCGCGGATGCCGCGGCGAAGCGCTGGTACCCGGGCGCGGAAATTCCGCCCGACGTGCGCCACCATCCGCACGATCCGCACCCGTCCAACGGCTACCTGTTCTTCTTGCAAGACGGCAAGACGGCCGCGCTCATCGACCCCGCCGGTATTCCGAAGACGTTGCTCGACGCCGTGAACGAAGGACCGTACGCGCTGCGCTACATTCTCGTCACGCACAAGCACGCCGACCACTGCGATGCGACCGCCGACGTCGCGCGCGCGTTTCCGCAAGCGCAGATCGTGATGCACCGCGCCGACGTGCACGCGATCGGCGATCTCGGGCGCAAGGCGCTTCCGGTGACCGACGGAGACGAACTGCCCTTCGGTGAGGACGCGTCGATCCGCATGCTGCACACGCCCGGCCACACCGACGGCTCGTCGTGCTTTCTGTTCCGCTCGACGCTGTTCAGCGGCGACACGTTGTTCGCCGGTTCGGTAGGCGGCATCTTCGCCGACGTGTCGACCTACGACGACTTACTCGCCAGCATCCGCTTCAAGCTGTTCGCACTCGACGACGAAACGGTCGTGATGCCGGGACACGGACCGCCGACGACGATCGCCCAGGAAAAAGCACACAACCCGTTTTTCTAGGGCGCATGGGCGGCGAGCGCAGACACGTCCTCGTCGCTTAGCGTGAGGGCCGCCGCCGCAACGTTTTCCTCGAGGTGTGCGAGCGAGGATGTGCCCGGGATCGGTGCGATCATCGGGGAGCGCCTGAGCAAATAGGCGAGCGCGACTTGGTGTGCCGTCGCGCGGTGCGTGCGCGCGACGTTTGCAAAGGCGCGACCGTGCAGCGACCCGCCGGAAAGAGGCGCCCACGGCAGGTACGCGATCCCGTTGCGCGCGCAGTACTCGAGTACGTCGCGCTCCGGCGTGTCCTCGTCATCGTCCGCGGCAAGCCGATTCTGGACCGACACGATCGTGGTTATGCCGCGCGCGACGGCGATCTGTTCGATACCCACGTTGGATAGCCCGACGTGCCGGATCTTTCCGGCGCGCTGCAAGTCCGCGAGCGCGCCGACCGATTCGTCGAAGGGCACGTTCGGGTCGGGCGTATGGAGCTGCAGAAGGTCGATACGATCCAACTTCAGCCGCAGCAAGCTACCGTGCACCGCGTCGCGCAAGTGCGTCGGCCGCCCGTCCGGAACCCAGCGCCCTGGACCAGGACGTCGCCACCCGGCCTTCGTCGCGATGACGAGCCCGGCGGGATACGGATGCAGCGCGTCCGCGACGAGTTCTTCGTTCACGTGGGGACCGTATGAGTCCGCAGTATCGATCAAGTTCACGTTGAGCTCGACCGCCCTGCGCAGCACCGCACGCGCCTGGCCTGGCTCCTCAGGTGCGCCCCACACGCCCGGGCCCGTCAGGCGCATTGCACCGAATCCCAGCCGGTTGACCGTCAGGTCGCCGACCGCGATGGCACCGGCGGCGGCCGCGCCCAGGCTACCGGACGCCGGCACGCGCCCGATGCACGCTGATGCCTGCGGCAGCCAGGTCGCCGCATATTGCGGTTACGATCGCGTCCCAGGTCGCGCGAGCTGCGCTATCAGCCGCACGGCGCAGGCGTGCCGGATCGCGGTGGCGCGCCCGTTCGACCATCGCGATGAATTCGGCGCGATCGTGCGCGACGTACGCGACGTCGCGATGGTCGCCGACGACGTCGGGCACCGCTGTGCTCACGACGGGCCGGCCCGCGGCGAAATACTCCAACGTCTTGGTCGGTGAAATGTGCTGCGTGTGGTCGTTGAGCGCGAACGGCATGAGCGCGACATTGACTCCGGCCAGCAGTGAAGGGAGCTCGTCGTAATCACGTTTGCCCAAGTAGGCGATGTTCGCCCGGCGCGGCAGCGCCGACTCGTCGATCTTCACGACGGGCCCGATCATGACCACGGTAGCCTCGGGGTATGCGGCCGCGAGGCCGTCGATGAGTTCGAGATCCAAGCGCTCGTCGATGACGCCGACGTACGCGAAGATCGGCCCACCCGCAAACTGCGCGAGCTCCGGGTGTGCGGGCGTCACGAGCGCGCTTGAAAAATGGGCCACGTCCACCCCGCTCGAGTAGAGGTGCGCATTTTGCGTACGTCCCGCGACGCTTCGATAAAGCGATCGCCCACCGGTGAACACGACGTCCGCGCGCCGCAGAAGCTCGTCCTCGCGTCCTGCGAGACGCGGATCGGCCAGCGCAAACTTTGCAAGCTCATCCATCTTGTCGTACACCACGGGCGCCGACGGAAACGCCTCCGTGAGTGCTACCATCATCGGAGTATACAGCCAGACCACGGCGTGACGACCGCCGACGAGCCGGCGCACCGTTGCAATCGATGCATCGTCGACCGCATCAGCCGCGGGCGCGCTGCGGTGAGGCGTTACGATCGTCACGCCGTCGTGCGAGCGGACCACGTCGTCGTCCTGGTCGCCGGCCATCGGCTCTTCGAGCACGACAACCTCGACGTTGCGGGCGATTCGCGACAAAATATGATTTGGACGCTGCCAAACACCGTCCCACCGCAGGTGCAGGCCGACGACGATGACTTCAATGGTGTTGTTGGCGATGGAACTGTCTCCTTAACCGGGCAGGCAGGCAGAAAGCAAGCTTGCATAATGCCTGATTTTCCGCGGGTATACAACGTTTACCCCACGTTGGGGACTTTTCTATCCGCGGTCCAAACTACGGTGGAGTTTTCCAATTGTCGTACGATTATCTCGTTGTCGGGGCCGGGCTCGCCGGCGCAACGATCGCAGAACGATTAGCAACGCAACTCGGCGCAGCCGTCCTCGTGGTCGACAAGCGACCGCACGTTGCCGGAAACACCCACGATCCGCTCGACGACAGCGGGCTACGCTATCACCGCTACGGGCCGCACATTTTTCATACCAACGCGCAGCATGTCGTCGACTATTTGAGCGCGTTCACGCAGTGGCTCCCCTACGAGCACCGCGTGCTCGCCCGCGTCGACCGCAAGCTCGTCCCTATCCCGATCAATCGCACTACGATCAACCTGCTCTATGGCCACGATTTGGACTCGACCGGCATTGCGGCGTTCCTCGAAGCGCGGGCTGAACCGATCGCGCGCATCGAGAATTCGGAACAGGCAATCGTGGCTCGAGTAGGTCGCGAATTGTACGCGAAGTTCTTCCGGGGCTACACGCGCAAACAGTGGGGGCTCGACCCCTCGGAGCTCGACGCGACCGTTTGCGGCCGCATTCCGACGCGCACGAGTGACGACGACCGCTACTTCACGGATGCCTTTCAGGCCATGCCCGCCGGCGGCTTCACCGCGATGGTGCGCGCGATGCTCGATCATCCGAAGATCGAAGTCGTGACGAACTGCGACTTCTCGTCGGCGGCCGATCGGGCGTCGTTCAATCACCTGATTTACACAGGGCCCATCGACGAGTACTTCGAGTACCGGTTTGGTGCGTTGCCGTACCGGTCTCTGCGCTTCGAATTCGAGACGCGCGACGTCGAATGGGTGCAGCCCGTGGGCTGTATCAACGAGCCGGAGGAAGGCGTGCCGTTCACGCGCACGACCGAGTACAAACACCTTACCGGACAGCAGCACCCAAAAACCATATTGAGCCGGGAGTACCCGGCGGGGGAGGGCGACCCGTATTACCCGATCCCCCGGCCGGACAACCGCGAGCTGTATCGCAAGTACGCGACGCTCGCGGCGGCGCAGCGCCACGTCACCTTCGTCGGCCGGCTTGCAGAGTATAAGTATTTCAATATGGATCAAGTTGTCGCGTCCGCGTTGGTGACCTTTGAGGAACTCGCGCGCACGGCGGCGGTCGCATCCTGATGGAAACTCGGAGCGCCGCCCAGCCGAATTCAATCGAAGTGTGGGCGTCCCCGGAGCCGACGGTCGCGCGTGTCGCGGCCGACCGCTGGCGCGACCAGCTGTACGAGACCGGCCACGACACGCGCGATGGCGACATCGGTCGCATTGCGAACCTGGGCGTTCGCGCGAGCCGATATCCCGTGCTGTGGGAAAGGGTCGCTCCGCGGCACCCGCTTGCGCGCGACTACCGCTGGGCGGAGCGCCGGCTAACGGGGCTCGCGGACCGGGGCGTCGAGCCGATCGTGACGTTGCTCCACCACGGCAGCGGACCCGCATATACGAGCCTCGTCGATCCCGCGTTTCCCTACCTCTTCGCCGAATACGCCGCGGCGACGGCGCGCCGCTTCCCTTGGGTGAAGCGCTGGACGCCGATCAATGAGCCGCTTACCACGGCGCGCTTCTCCACGCTCTACGCGGCGTGGTATCCGAACAGGTTCTTCGACGACGCTGCGTTCGGACAAGCGATCGTGA
>JAXDMA010000334.1:0-9686 GCA_034666305.1 Vulcanimicrobiota bacterium | reverse complement strand
CGTGAAGCGCACGAACTCCGCGTCGGTTCGGCCGATACGGCGCAGCAGCGTGAATAGCTGCTCGCCCTGATCGATCGGACAGCGATAGTCGCGCTCGCTGTGCTCCACCAGCAGCGGCGCGGCGATCGACTGCGCGCCGCGCATCGGCGAGTTCTCGAACAGCTTGCGACCGGCGTCGTCCGTGTACTTCATCTGCAGCTCCCGCTCGAGGAACCAGCCGACGTCGGACGCACCGATCTCGCTGATGAAATCATTGACGGCGCGCATCGACACGCCGGCCGCGAAGCGATCGCTGTGTCCCATGAGCCAGGTCGCCATGAAGCCGCCGTACGATCCGCCCGCGACGCCGATCCGCGCGGTGTCGAACCGGCCTTGTTCGAGCGCGCCGTCGAGGATGCGCAGCACGTCGGCGACGTCGATGCCGCCCCAGTCGCCCAGGATCGCACTGGCGTACTCGTGCCCGTACGACTGCGAGCCGCGCGGATTTCCGTACGCCACGGCGATGCCTTGCGCCGCGAGCACTTGAAACTCCAGAAAGAACGTGTTGCCGTACGCCGCGTGCGGTCCGCCGTGCACTTCGAGCACCAGCGGCGGCTTCGCTTCGCTGTTCGCTGCCGGCTCGATGAGCCACGCGTCGAGCACCGTGCCGTCGTCGGCGCGAGGGCGGTAGCGTTGGGGGGCGATGACGGTTTTTTGGGCGAGCCACGGGTTCGCATCGGTGAGGGTGCGCTCTCCGCCGTACGACTCCAGCAGCGCGATCTCGTTCGGAATCGTGGCCGTGCCGTATGCGATCGCGATCGCGCCGCCGGCCGACATCGTGAAGTTGAAGATCTGCCGCTCGCCGCCCGCGACGATGCGCGATCCGCTGCCGTCGCGCGCGAACGCGCGCAGCGACGTACTGCCCTCGTCGCACACTTGCACGATGATCTCGCGGTCGTTCGCGCTCCACGCCGGCGGCGACCACGCATTCGTGCGCAGATCGCCGCCCACGGGATCGCCGATCGTGCGGCCGATCCCGGCCGACAGCGAGCGCGACTCGCCGCCGCCGGCGGACATCACGAGCAGCTCGGTGTCGAAACCGCCCCCGCCGTCGTCGCCGTGGTGGTGTCCGGCGAACGCGATCTCCTTGCCGTCGCGGGAGAACACCGGGACCGTCATCGGCCCCGTGCCCTTGGTGAGCGTCGTCAGGGCGCCGCTTGCCGCGTCCACCACGTGGATGTCGGTGATCGCCGTGATGGACTCCGAATCCGGGAGATCGATCCGCGCGGAGAACGCGATGCGCGTTCCGTCGGGCGACCACGCGGGCTGCGCGACGTCAAAATCGCCCTGCGTCACCTGCCGCGCGTCGCCGCCCGCCGCGTCGACGACGAAGAGATGCTTGCGCGCGCCGTCCAACAGGCCGTCGCTGTCGCTCTTGAACGGAAGCATGCGAATGTGGCGTGCGCCGCTCTTGGCATCGTGGAACGCGCGCGCGGTCGCCGCGTCGTGCGCCGCCGTCGCGACGAACGCGATCTGCTTGCCGTCCGGCGACCACACGACCGCGGTGATCTTCGGATAGTCGGCGCCGAGCGGCTGTGCCTCGCCGCCGTCGAGCCGCAACAGAAACAGGCGCGTCTTGCCGTCACGATCCGCGACGAACGCGACACTGTTGCCGTCGGGCGCTACGCGCGCGAGGCGGTCGTTCGTGCCGCCGGTGAACGCGCGCTCGTTCCCGTCGCGGTCGACGCGGCGAATCGATCCGCGAATCTCGTCCGCATCGCGGTCGAACCAGGCGCGGCGGAAGTAGATCGCCGCCCCGTCGGGGCTGATCTGCGGGTCGCCGATCAGCACGATGTCGAGAAGGTCGCTCGGAACGAGAGGAGTGCTCATCGCTGGCGGGCATTATCGCCGAGTGATCCGGCTTCCCGCGTTCTCCGCTCTGCTCGCCTCGCTGCTGTTCGCGTCGACCGCGCTCGCATACGCCGACGACGGTGACGTGCTCGTGCAAGCGGGTCACGAAGGCCGCCCGGCGAGCTGCGCGCTGTTTCCTGCCCGGGCATGCAACCTCGGCGCGGGCGCCGGGGGCGAACGCGAGATCGAATGGACGGCCGTCGTCGCGGACGAAACGACGCGCGTGCTGCGCGAGCACGGCTATCGCGTGCTGCGCCGTCCGGCGGATTACGTGGGCCGCGATAGCGCGCGCGCCGCGGTGTTCTTGCACTTCGACGGCGCGAAGGAATGCGCGAGCGGCGCTTCGGTCGGGTTTCCGGACACGACGAGCCGCGCGTTCGTCGACGCGTGGGAAACGCGCTATCGCGCATGGTTTCCGTTCCGCTTCGTCGGCGAGAACTTCACGGAGAACGAGCACAAGTACTACGGCTTCCGGCTCGTCGACGCACCCGAGAAGATGCTGGTCGAGTTCGGCGAGCTCACGTGTCCGGCGCAGCGTTCGTGGATGAAACCGCGATTGCGCGAGATGGGCGATCAGCTCGCCGCGTTCTTGATGGAGCGCGTCACGAAGTGAGGCGCGGCGTTTTTTTGGGCGGGACGCTGGCGGCGTGCGCGCTGCCGCGGCTCGCTTCCGCGCAAGCGGCCGGCCCGCTCGACGTCGGCGATCTGGTCGACGAGATCCCCGGCATCACGGGTGTCGTCGTGCGCACGCTGGGCGACGGTCCGCCCGTTGTTGCCGTCCGGGCGGACGAGAAGTTCGCCGCCGCATCGGTGATCAAGCTCGCCATCCTGGCGACGGTGTACCGCGCGTACGACGCGGGAACCGCGAAGCCGACCGACATGGTGAAGACGCGCGCTTCGGATCTGATCGGCGGTTCCGACGTGCTCGCAGGCTCGCCGGCGGGCAAGGCGTGGAGCCTCGAGACGCTCGTCAAGGCGATGATCCACGTGAGCGACAACGCGGCCTCGAACACGCTGATCACGGCGTTCGGCATGGGCACCGTGAACGCGACGATGCAGCTGGCCGGCATGACGGGCTCGCGGCTCGGCCGGCATTTTGCCGACGTCGTTCCGTCGTGGCGCCGCAGCGAGAACATCATCACGCCGGCGGATACCGCGGAGCTCTTGTACGCGATCGAGCGCGGCGCGCGCGAGGCGCTCACGACGATCGCGACGCCGCAGAGCTGCCGCGCGATGATCGACGTGCTGCTCGGCAACGACGACAAGACGAAGATCGTGCGCGGGCTGCCACCGGGAACACCGTGCGCGCACAAGACCGGCGAGATCGACTTCGTGCGCAACGACGCGGGCATCGTCGACCCGTTCGGCGACGCGCCGTACGTGCTCGTCGTGCTGACGCGCAAGCTCCGCAACTACAGCGCGGGCAACGCCGGCATCGGCGCGATCGCGCACCGCGTCGACGCCGCGCTGCGCCGCGGGGTTTCAGCCGGCTGATTCGGCGGCGCGTGCGACGAGCGCGCCGAGGCGGGGACCGAGCACCGCGACGATCGCCGCCGCGGCGAGCATCGGCACGAACGCGGCGGTGGGAGCGTGCGTCGCGTCCCATGCCGCACCAGACAGCAGCGTCGTCAAGAACGAGATCGCGTATCCCAGCGTGAACGTGCCCGCGGCGAGCCGCGCGATCTGCGCCGGCGGCGCGATGAGCGCGGGAAGCGCAAAGCTCATGGTGAGCACGTACGCGCCGGTGAGGCCGAGGAGCGCCGCGCACGCGACCGCCAGGACGCCGCCGAACAGGACGACCCCGCCGATCGCGGCGAGGATCAGTGCCGCGACCAGCAGCGACGTCGCGCGCTTTCCAAGAATCCGCATCGGGATGAAGCCGACCGCGATGGACGCCGGCAGCTGTCCGATGTTGAGCGCCGCGAGCGTCGCGCCGACCAAACCGGGTTGGCCGGTCGCGTGCAAGAAATCCGGCAGAAACGTATTCGCGCCGAAGTACGTCATGCTCGCGGCCGATTGAAAGATGCCGAGCAGCCACACGCGCCGATCGCGAAAATCGGGCAGCCAGATTCCGTTCGCCCGATCGGCGCCGCCGGCCGGATCGCGCACGAAGCCGAGCGCGAGCGCGGTGACGCCGACGGGGATGCTCCACGCGACGAAACTGCGTTCCCACGATCCGCCGACGAGCGGCAAGATGAACGGGATCGTCAGCGACGCGCTGATCGCCTCACCGCACAGCAGCCCGTTCGCCCAGATCCCGGTGCCCAGCGCGGTGCGTGCGCCGAACCATGCGCGCGCGAGCGAGGGAAACGCCGGCTGAATCATCGCAATCCCGACGCCCATCACGAGCGTCGCCGCGAAGAGCATCGCGATCGACGGGCCGACGCCGCGCAGCGCCGAGGACAACGCGATCACCCATAGCCCCACGACCATGGCACGGCGCGCGCCGAGGCGCGTCGTCAGCAGCGCGCCGAACACCGACGAGCCGGCCAGCACCAGCACCGGTAAGTTCGACAGCGCCGCGATCCCCGACTCGTTGAGGTGCAGGTCGCGGTGGATCAGCGGGATCACCGGCGGAACCGCCAGCAGCGTTAGGCGCAGATCGATTCCGGCGAGCCAGAGCAACGCGATGCGAAGCGCGCCCGGCGCCGCGCGAGGCTCAGTCGCCAACGAGCGCAGCCGCGGTCGCGACATCTTCGATGCCGAGCCCGAGCGAGTCGAACAGCGTGACGCGGCCCTTACGCGGTGACGCGAGTCCGGCCAGAATGTCGCCGAGCGATGCGACCCCTTCCCACGACGCCCCGCCCTCGGCAACCGCGAGCACGGCGTCGCCGGCTTCGGCGCGCGCCGCGGGGACGTCGTCAACCACAAGCGCCGCGTCGCCCACGAGCGCCGCAGGCAGTTCGCGCTTGGTCGCGACGCACGCGCCGACCGCGTTGACGTGCGCACCGTCCGCGACGGACGCCGCATCGAAGAGCGGGTGTGCGCTCGCGGTGCACGTCGTGACGACGCCGGCGCCGCGCACGGCGTCACCCGCGTCGCCGGCGCGGCGCGCGTCCACGCCCAGCGCGCGCGCCGCTTCAACCAGAGCGGCTGCACGCGCGCAGTCGCGCGACCAGATGGCAAGCCGCTCGAGCATCCCGGCGCGCGCGAACGCCTCGAGGTGCGCCGCGCCCTGCGCGCCGGCTCCAAGGATCGCATGCGCGCCGCGCGGTCGCCGCGCCAGCGCATGCGTCGCGACGACCGACACCGCGGCGGTTCGCGCGCGCGTGAGCGCCTCGGCATCCACCCACGCGACGGGCGCGCCGGTCGCCGGATCCATCAGCACGACTACCGCGCGATGCGTCGGCAGCCCGCGCGCGGCGTTCCCCGGCATCGCCACGACGAGCTTCGCGCCAAGCGCCGCGCGCGGCGCGGCGACCCACGCCGGCATCGCGCCGAACCACACGCCGTCCCGCGTCGTGAACGCCGCACGCACGGGACCGCCGCCGTCGCCGCGTGCCGCGGAACGCAGCGTCGTCTCCATCAGCGCGACGAGATCGACGGATTTCAGCCGCCGTTCGACCTCCGCTTCGTCCAGAACGATCATTCGAACAACGACGTCTGCTCGATACGGTGCGGCCGCTCGTGCGCGACCCCGAGCGCCGCGTATAGCCGACGGATGGTGCCCGGCGAGTGGCCGGCATACTCGTTGCTCGCATACCCGCTCAGCCGGCTGAGCTGCGGTGCGGTATCGCGGATCGCATCGGCCCACTGCGCGATCCGCTCGCCGCGGTCGATCGCGAGCGCGTCGAAGCGCGTGAACGACTCCCGCTGCCCCATCCAGCGCACGTACGCATGCGACGCCGTCGGCCGGCGGAACTCGTACAGCATCGTATCGAGCGGCACGAACGTACCGTCGCTCACAGCGAGAGCGATGCCGTGCGTGCCGAGCGCATCGCGCAATCGCCCGCGCGCTTCGCCGTGGAACCACTCGCGGTCGCGCACCTCGAACGCCCAGCGCGGCCCTTGCGGCAGCTCGCGCACGAACTCTTCAACCGCGTCGATCTCGGCGGGGACGAAGTCGGGCGGCGTTTGGATGAGGATCGCTTCGAGTTTGTCGCCGAACTCCGCCGCGCTCGCGACGAACTCTTCCACTAACGCGCGCGAGCCGAGCAATCGGCGGTCGTGCGTGATCTCGCGTGACAGCTTGAGCGCAAACGTAAAATCGTCGGGCACTTGCGCGGCCCAGCGGCGGCATCGCTCCGGCGGCGGCGTACCGTAGAACGTCGAGTCGATCTCGACGGTGCGAAACTCTTCCGCGTACTCACGCAGGTAGCCCTCGGGACGCGTTCCGGCGTCGTACATCGGACCGACCCAGTCCGGATACGACCAGCCCTGCGTCCCAAGGGCGAGGTACGGTACGCTCAGCCGTTCCCCTTATCGCCGCCGTCTTCGATCGACACTTTGGTCATCTCGTCTCCGGCGCGAATCGTGTCCACGACGGTCTGCCCTTCGACGACGTGGCCGAACACCGTGTACTGGCGGTTCAAGAACGGCGCGTCCGCAAGGCAGATGTAGAACTGGCTACCGCCGGAGTTCGGGCTCGCGGAACGCGCCATTGCGACGGTGCCCGCGATGTGCGGGCGCTCGCTGAACTCGGCCTCGAGATTGTAGCCGGGGCCGCCGGTACCGTTGCCGGCCGGGTCGCCGCCTTGGATCACGAAGCCCGGTTCGTAGCGGTGGAATTTCAGCCCGTCATAGAAGCCGGCGCGTGCCAGCTTGATGAACGCGGCGCTGTGCAGCGGCGCGACGTCGGGATAGAACGAGAACACGATATCGCCCTTGGGCGTCGAGATGCGCGCACGGGCGGTCTTCGCCTCGGCGGCTAGGGTCGTGAGCTCTTCGCCGGAGGGCTTGGTGTAGGTTGCCATCGCCGCACTGCTACGGCATCCGACACGATTCCACCCGGCTAGCTAGTAGACCAGCTCGTGCGCCCAGGACCAGATGCCGAGCTCGACGATCCCGAACAGAATGGACCACGCGAACAGCGGTACGTACCACCGCGACGGGTGCGCGCCAATGGCGTATGCCATGAGCGCGTACAGGAACGGGATGAAATCGAGCGCGTGCCGCGCGCCGAGCTGCACCATGCCCGTGCTGTAATACAGCAGCGCGGGAATCGCGCAGCACGCCGTCGCGAACCACAACAGCTGCACTGCTCGCTCGCGCAGCGGTGCGAGCAGCGCGATCGCGAGGGCGGGGCTCGTGAACGTCAGCGCGGTACCGAACTGCCCGGCGATCAGGAACGGCGGCGACGGCTTCACCTCGGGCGCACGCATGAAGTAGAACTGCAGCTGCATGCTCAGATTCTTGAGCGCGAACGGCGGCGCCGGATCGTACTTGCCGATGTCCATGATGCGGTAGAACTTCGGAAAACCGACGTCGGCGATCGTTCCCCAGCGCACGTGGTTGTACCACGCCGACGGGATCGCGAACAGCGCCCCGACAGCCGCCACGCCGCCTAGCCGCGCAGGCACGGCACGTACCTGCGGCCAGAGCACGATCGCGTACGCCGGAAACGCGAGCAGCATCGGATATCGGCAAAACGCCGCGCAGAGCGCCCACAGCGCGAGGCGCCAGGGCACGCGCGCTCCGAGGCACTCGCCGATCGCAAGCATCGTGAACGCGACGGAGCCCGAGTGCGCGATGTACCACACGTCGCCGTTCGCCGAACAGTACGCGTAACTCGTACCGAACAGCAGAAACGCCGCAAGCAGCCACGCCCAGCCGAGCGACACGCCGATGCGCCGTGCCACGCGCCATCCCTGCGCGACGCCGAGCGCGGCGAGCGCGATCGCGAGCAGTGTCTGATTCGTCCACAGTCCCCAAACGGCGACGAACGGCAGCAGCAGCACGGCGGGGAGCGGCGCCTGATACACGTACGCGCGGCCGTGGTACGGAATCGCGTCGATGTAGTCGCCGGGAAAGTGCGGCAGATACGTGTAGCCGTGCAGCCACGCGTCGGCTTCCCACACGAAATTGTTGAAAATCGTGGCGTGGAATCCGGAGAACAAGCCGAGCGCGGCGACCGTCAAGAGGGCCACAAGCGCCGCATGGATCCGATCGTTCTCTCTCCACGACGCCGCGGTCACGCTCCCCAGGTTGGACGCGACCGCGCGAACTCCTCAGCGGGCAGGGCGCCGGTGCGGCTGCGCGGTACGCCGGTTCGATGGCTTCGTATCGTCCGCTCGCGCTCGCCGCGATCTTCGTTCTCGTGGGCACCCTGCCGGCCCGGGCCGACCTGCCGGCGCCGCTGCCGCTCGATCCCGCGATCTCGGGCGCCCTCGCGCGCATCTCGGCCGCGCAACTGCGGGCCACCGACGAGCGGCTCGTCGGTTTCGGTACCCGCTCGACGTTCTCCGAGAAATCGGGCCCGAAGCGCGGCGTCTTCGCGGCGCGCGCGTACCTCGTCGCGCGCTTTCGCGAGATCGCGCGCACCAGCGGCGGACGGCTGACGGTCGCGCTCGATTCGTACACGCAAACGGCGGACCCGAAGAAACGGATCCCGCGCGACGTCGAAATCTCGTCCGTCATCGCGACGCTCAAAGGCGACGATCCCGCGGGGCGCACATACGTGATGTCGAGCCACTACGACTCGCGCAACTCCAACAACGACGACGGCGAGCACGACGCGCCGGGCGCCGACGACAACGGTTCCGCGACGTCCGCGGTGGTCGAAGCGGCGCGCGTGCTCGCGAACGTTCCGCTGCACGCAACCGTCGTGTTCGCGTGCTTCGACTCCGAGGAGCAGGGGCTCTTCGGCAGCGCCCACTTCGCTAAGACGCTCAAGGACGCGCACGTGGACGTCGCGGGCGACCTCAACAACGACATCGTCGGCGCGTCCGTCGGGGACGACGGCGTCAAGCGCGACGACATCGTGCGCATCTTCTCCGAGGCGCTTCCGCCCGGCACGGATCCGGCGCGCGTCAACGTGATCGGCGGCGAGAACGACTCGCCGTCGCGCGAGCTCGCGCGGTTCGCGAAGGAGGTGGGCGACGCATATCCCACCGGGCTGCGCGGAACGATGATCTACCGGGCCGACCGTTTTCTGCGCGGCGGCGATCACGAGTCGTTCAACGCGCAGGGCTTCGCCGCGATCCGTTTCGTCGAGCCGGTGGAGAACTTCAACCACCAGCACCAGGACGTGCGCGTCGAGAACGGTGTGCAGTACGGCGACCTGCTGCAATACGTGGACTTCGAGTACCTCGCCAAGGTGACGCGCTACAACGTCGCCGGGCTCGCCACGCTCGCGCTCGCGCCGGCGTCACCCAAGGTGATCGTCGAAACGAAGGCGCTCACCAACGACACGACGCTGACCTGGCAGCCGGTACCGCGCGCCGTGCGCTACGAGGTGCTGCGCCGCTCGACGACCGAACCGCTGTGGACGAGCGTCGACGACGCGGGCGGCGCGAACACCGTCACGCTGAAGTTCTCGAAGGACAACTGGCTGTTCGGCGTGCGCAGCGTCGACGCACAGGGCCACCGCTCACCCGCGGGATACCCGACGCCGGTGCGCTGACTACGCGATCGCGTCGATGGCGCGCGCGAGCGCCGCGTCTCGCTCGGTGATCGCATTGACGTCATGCGACCACGTCCGGATCGTCACCTCGTTCCACGAGAGCGTGATGTCCGGATGATGATTCAAGCGGTTCGCGACCGCGGCGACCGCGTTGACGAACGCCATCGCGCCGTTGAAATCGCGGCGGTCGAAAACTTTCTCCAGCGCTTGGCCGTCGGTGGTCCAGCCTGTCGGT
>JAXDMA010000333.1:0-7136 GCA_034666305.1 Vulcanimicrobiota bacterium | reverse complement strand
TTGACGCCGGTCCCGATGGTGGTAAAGATTCCGCCGCCGATCATCGTGCCCAAGCCGATCGCCACGAGGTCCTTGGCGGTGAGCGCGCGCCGCAGCGTCTTGCTTTTGCTCTGCTCGCGTAGTTTGTCGACGGAGCTGGTGGCGAAGAGCTGCGAAACGAACGACATGCGGCCTCGGCTTCGGACAGGCCGGGCAACCATCCCCCTCTCCGTTATGCGGCGATTCCGGGGACGCGCCGTTCGGCAACCTCGAAGTCTTCGATCTTCGCCGTGTATGCGCCGCATGCGGCGAGGCCGTTGCAGTGCAGCCGGTGCAGCAGCGACTCCGCCGTGTGTTCCGTCGCGCGGCCGTAGTCGAACGTCAGCGGCCACGGGCGGCGGCGCGGCATCGTCTTGTTCATCGAACACAGGCGCTCCGTCGCGACGCGCTCGTCGTGCTCGCCGCTCAGGAACGCTACGCCGGCGACCGCGACGGGAACCGTCGCACCCAACACCCGCAGCGTAGCCGCGACCACGTCGCCGGTGCTAGCCGATTGCGAGGACGCCAACCCCGGCGTCACCATGTTGACGGCAAGGACCATCGCGTCCAGCACGACGTCCTCATCCGCGAGCGCGGCGAAGATGCGCCGCAGCGCCCGCGTCGTCGATACTTCACAGCGCGCGATCGTGTGGTCGCCTTCGGCGAGCACGTCGCACGCGACGATCGGCACGATCCCGCTCGCCTGCGCGCGCGCGGCGAACCGGGCCAGCGCGTGCGCGTTCGATGCCATCGTCCGGTCCGCCGGCACACCGACGCCGGACTCGATGCGAACCGTAGCGCGGCACGTCGCGAAACCGACGCCCAGCACCGCGTACTCCGCGAGGCGCCACGGGAGCGTGTTCAAACCATCGCACAGACCGACGCTCACACCGGGAAGGATGCCCCGCTCGCGCAACGCGTCGACGGCACGGCGGTCGCTGCGCGCCGTGCGCCGGATCGTCGCGTCATCGAGGACCAGCCCGCCCACGTAGCGCTCGATCCCCGGCGTCGTGAGCGGCAGCTCGCGGTGCGCGCGCGACGGCGCGTCGAGCGACAGCAGTCCGCGGCCGCCCGAGACCAGCGCGTGGGCCATCGTTGCCAGGTCGGTGGTCGTGCCGGTGGGTCCCATAACAGGGTCGACCGTACCGCGTCGGGCGGCGGCTGTCTCGAAACCGCGCGCGAGCGGTCGGAATACGCGCCCGAAATGCAGCCGGCGGCGCGCGGCGAACGACGCCCGCGATGCGCGTCGTGATCCGCACCCACGTCCTGGCCCCGCAGTTCGAGGCGCTTGCCGCACGCCATGACGTTGAGGCGGTCACCGTCGGCGACACCGATGCCATGCGGCGCGAGCTGGCGGACGCGGACGCGCTCTGGGCGTGGCCCGCGTTCTACGACGCCGAGCTGGTCGAACTGCTCGCCCGGCACCGCCCGCGGCTGCGCTGGGTGCAGCTGCCGACGATGGGCTACGATCCGGTCGAGCTGCACGGCGTCCCGTCGGGCGTGACCGTGACCACCGCCGGCGACGCGTACGCGCCGACCGTCGCGGAGCACGCGCTGACGCTCCTGCTGGCGCTCGTGCGGCGGATACCCGAAGCGGTGCGCAACGCCGAGCAGCATCGCTGGGATCAGTCCGGTGCTCGCGCGATCGGGACGCTGCACGGCGCCACCATCGCCGTCGTCGGATTCGGCAACATCGGCCGCGAGATCGCGGTTCGGCTGCGGGGGTTCGGCGCACGGGTCGTCGCAGTATCGCGCAACGGCCGGCCGGATCCGCTTGCCGACGAAGTCGTCGCGGCGGACCGGCTGTTCGATGCGCTCGGGCGCAGCGACGCCGTCGTGCTGGCCGTGCCGCTCAACGCGCAGACGCGGCACCTGATCGATGCGCGTGCGCTCGCGGCGATGCAGCCGCACGCGCTCTTGATCAACATCGCGCGCGGCGGCGTGATCGATCAGCCTGCGCTCGCAACGGCGCTCGCCGAAGGCCGGCTCGGCGGCGCCGGACTCGACGTGACCGATCCGGAGCCGCTGCCGCCCGACGATCCGCTCTGGACGCTGCCGAACGCGCTGATCACGCCGCACGTCGCGGGTTACGGCGGCGACGTCGCGCCACGCCGCATCCTCGCGCTGGTCGAACGCAATCTGCGCAACTTCATCGAAGGCCGCCCGCTGGAATCCCCGGCCCCGGTGGAACCCCGCTAGACGGTCAGAGTCCGAGCGTTTTGCGCACCGCGGGGAGGTAATTTCGGGACACGGGCACTTCACTGCGCGCTTTGTCGTCGACGCGCAGCAGATAGGAGCCGCCGAAGAACGGTTCCACCTCGACGACGCGTTCGGGGTTGACCAGATATGCGCGGTGCACGCGCAGGAAGCCCACCGGTTCGAAGCGCGCCGCCGCTTCGGCGAGCGAACCTTTCCAGCGCAGGTCGCCGTCGAACACGCGCGCGGTCACGACGTGGCCGTTCGCCTGCACGTAGCGGATGTCGGCCACCTTCACGAGCCGCGTGCGCTCGCCGTCCTCGAGCGCGATGCGCGACGGCAGCGCATCCGCCGGCTCCGGCCCGCCGGCGCCGTTGGGCCGCAGCGCGCGCAGCCGTTCCACGGTCTGCGCGAGCCGGGCCTGCGACACCGGCTTCACGACGTAATCGAACGCCGCGAGATCGAACGCTTCGAGCGCGTGCGTGTGATGCGCGGTGACGAACACGACCTGCGGCGGCGACGGCAGCGCGTTGATTACTTTGGTCGCTTCGAGCCCGGTCAGCCGCGGCAGGTTGATGTCGAGAAAAACCACGTCGTATGCCGCGCCAGCGAGCTCGCGCAACGCCTCGACCGCATCTGCGGCTTCGGTGATCTCGATGTCGCCCGCAACTTTTCCGAGCGCGTACACGAGCTCGCTGCGCACGAGCGGCTCGTCGTCGACGATTAACGCGCGCACGCCGGCACCCGGAACCTGACCGTGGTTCCGGCGCCCGGCGCGCTCGTCACGCGCAGCGCGCTCGCCGGACCGAAGAGCTTCGTGAGGCGCTGGTCGACGTTGTCCATGCCGATGCCGATACCGCTGCTGCGCACCGCGCGCCCCGGCGTGAACCCGACGCCGTCGTCGCTCACGACGATCTCCGTTCCGTCTGCGTCCGGATGCGCGCTGACGCGCACCGTGCCGCCGCCGCCGCGCGGCGCGAGCCCATGTCCGATCGCGTTCTCGACCAGCGGCTGCACCGACAGCACCGGGACGAGCGCGAGCCGCGCACGCGGGTCGACGTCGAACTCCACGCGCAACCGCTCGCCGAAGCGCGCGTGCTCGAAGCGCAGGTACTGCTCCACGTGCTCGAGCTCTTCGTCGAGCGGCACGGATTCCTCGTGCTGCGCGAGCGAATCCCGGAAGTACTCGGCGAAGTCGACGACGAGGTCGTGCGCGCGTTCGGGATCGGTGCGCGTGAGCGCGGCGATCGTCGTGAGCGTGTTGAACAAGAAATGCGGCGAGACGCGGGCACGCAGCGCTTCCAGCTCCGCCTGCGTAATCAATGCCGAGCGCGCGTCCAGCTCCGCGGCTTCGAGCGACACGGAGAACACGCGCGCGAGGCCGGCGGCCACCTTCTCATCGTCCTCGGCGATCGGCGTGCCGGCGCGGTACAGCTTGAGCGCGCCGACCGCGGCGCCGTGCACGATGAAAGGCGCGATCGTCACCGACGTGAGCGGACATCCGGCAACCGGGCAATCGATCTCCTCGCGCGTGCGCGCGGTAAGCGGCAGCCCAGAGGCGATCGCGCGGTGCGTGAGCCCCGTGAGTGACGGGCCGCCGACCAGATGGTGGTCCTCGCCGCGGCCGACGTACGCCAGCACGTGCTCGGTGTCGATCACGGCGCATGCATCCAGCTCCAGATGCTCGTACAGCAAACGCGCGGTGAACGCCGCCGACTCTTCGCCGAGCCCGCCGCGCAGGTGCGGGAGCGCTTCGAGAACGAGGTCGAGGACATTCGTGCTCACCTCGGCCGCTTCGACGCGTGAGTGCTCAGTGCATGGCGGCCGGCATGCAACCCGCGCGCCGCGACCGTGTTCCTCCGGCAACCGCCTCCGCTCACCATCGGGAGAACATCGTGACTACGCCTTTTCGCATCGTAAGCATCGCCGCAACGCTAGCGCTCGCGCTTTCCTCAGCGGCCGGTGCCGCCACCGTCCGCCTCGTCCCGCTCGCCCCGCCGTCGGTCGGAGCATCGGTGACGTGCACGGGCGCGCCGGCGTCGATTAGCAACGCCGCACCCGCCGATCTGCCCACGATCGCGGCCGAACAGAACACCACCGGGATCACGACCGTCCGCATCGATCTCGACGCCGGCGGGCGCCTCGCGAAATCGTCCGTGCTCGCATCGAGCGGGAACCGCTGGATCGACCAGGCCGCGCTGCGCGCTGCGCGTTCCTCGCGCTACAGCGCCGAAGTGCGCGACTGCGCGCCCGTCGGTGGCGCGTACGCCTTCATCGTCGACTTCACCAAGTAATCGCGGCGACCCGCGCCCCCGCCCGCACAAGGCGCATCGGGCACGCGCGGAGTAACGCCGCGCGTGGCTCGCTGTATCGACGTCTTGCTCGGACCGCCTTGGAACGCCGACGTGGTGCGCGGCGCGCATGTCGCCGTGGTCGACGTGCTGCGGGCTACGACCACCATCGCCGTCGCGCTCGCGAACGGGGCGGCGGGCGTGATCACGGTCGCGGAGCCCGAAGACGCCATCGCGCTCGGGAACCGTCTGGGCCGCGACCGCGTGCTGTTTTGCGGCGAGCGCGAGTCGCAGCGCATCGACGGATTCGATCTCGACAACTCGCCCGCGTCGTTCACCGCCCAAGTCGTCGCCGGCAAGACGCTCGTCATGACCACGACGAACGGCACGCGCGCGCTGCGCGCCGCCGCGGTCGCGACGTCGGTGCGCGCTGCCGCTCTGGTGAACCGGAGCGCAGTCGCCGACGCGCTGGCGCAGGAAGACGGCGACATCGTGATCGTCTGCGCGGGCGAAGCGAACGGCTTCGCGCTCGAAGACGCCCTCGGTGCAGGCGCACTCGTCGACGCGCTGCTCATGCAGATCGGCACCGTCGAGCTCACCGACGGAGCACGCGCCGCCGCGTTGCTCTACCGCGCGGTCGCGGGCCGGCTCGCGGACGCCGTCGCAAGCGCCGACCACGCGCAGGTGCTCGCGCACAAAGGCTTCGGCGGCGACGTCACGCGCTGCGCCGCGCTCGACGCACTCGACGTCGTTCCGACTCTCCGCGACGGCGTGCTGATCGCTACGTAAGCAGCTTCTCCGGGGTGACCGGCAGGTCGCGCACGCGTTTGCCGGTGGCGTGAAAGACGGCATTCGCGATCGCGGCGGCCGCTCCGACGATCCCGATCTCGCCGATCCCCTTCACGCCGATCTCGTTCACGTGCGGGTCGTCCTCCGGTACGATGATCGACTCCACCATCGGGACGTCGGCGTTCACCGGCACGAGGTACTCGCCGAGATTCGCGTTCATGATACGGCCTGAACGCTCGTCGAAACGGGTGTGCTCGAGCAACGCCATTCCGATACCCCAGACCGCTCCACCCAGATACTGGCTCTTCGCCGTCTTCTCGTTGAGGATGCGGCCCGCGCCGAATGCGTTGACGAACTTCGCCACCCGCACCGTGCCGAGATCCGGATCGACGCGCACTTCCGCGAACTGCGCGCCGAACGAATGCATCGCGTACGTCTTCTTCTCGTCGCCTGGTTTCGCATCGGCGCGGCCGTCGACCGAATCCGTGCCGTGCTTGCGCAGGATGGCGATCAGCGCATCACCGCTCGCGCTCGCGAGCGACGCGGGATCGACACCATCGAGCGCGGCGACCTTCGCGCGCACGTCAAGCGCGGCGAGCTTCAGAGCAGAGCCTGCGCTCGCCGTCAACGCCGACCCCCCGGCGTTCGGGGCGGTCGGGAACGCGGAGTCGCCGAGGTCCATGCGCACGCGCGCCACCGCAACGCCGAGCGTGTCCGCGACGACTTGCGAGAACACCGTGTACGCGCCGGTGCCGATGTCGACGCCCGCGCTGCGCGCGATCACGCTGCCGTCGGCGCGGAACTGCACGCTCGCCGAGGCGGCGCTGCGATTCATCGGATACGTCGCGGCCGCAACGCCCAGGCCGACCAGCAGGCTGCCGTCGCGCATCGAGCGCGGGCGGGGATCGCGGCGGCTCCAGCCGATGCGTTCGGCTCCGGCACGAAGCGCCGCCACGAGCGAACGGCTGGAGAACGGCAAGCCGTCCGCGTCCCGATCGGTGTCGTTGCGCACGCGCAACTCGACGGGATCGATGCCGAGCGCATACGCGAGCTCGTCCATCGCGGACTCGAGCGCAAACGAACCGCTGGATTCGCCCGGCGCGCGCATGTACGTGGGCGTCGCCGTGTTCAGCCTCACGGCCCGATGCGTCACCAGCAGGTTCGGCGTCCCGTAGAGGACCGTCGAGATCAGCCCCGACGGCTCGATGAACTCGTCGAACACCGAGGTGTGCGCGGTCGTCTGGTGGATGACGCTCGTCAGCTTACCGTCCGCGCTCGCCGCGAGCGCGACGCGCTGTTCGGTGCGCGGCCGGTGGCCGACCGAACCGAACATTTGCGGGCGCGAGAGCGCGATCTTCACCGGCCGGTTCGTCAGCTTCGCGGCCATCGCCGCGAGGGTCACGTGCGGCCAGGACGAGCCCTTCGAGCCGAATCCGCCGCCGATGAAACGCGAGATGACGCGCACGTTTTCCGTGGGCACGCCGAACACCGCGGCGAGCTTGCGCCGCGCGCCGATCACGCCCTGCGTCGCGTCGTACACGGTCAGACGGTCGCCTTCCCACAGCGCTATCGTCGCGTGCGGTTCCATCGGGTTGTGATGTTCGACCGGCGTTGTGTAGACACGATCGACTTTGACCATCGCGCCCGCAAGCGCCGCGTCGGCGTCGCCTTTGCGCGTGTCGGCATCCTTGCCGTGGACCTGCGCCGGCTTGTATGCGGGTGCCGCGTTCATGCGGGTCGCCGGCGGCGCGGCCGTGTAGCGCACGCGCAACGCCGCCGCGGCATCGGTCGCCCGCTCGAACGTATCGGCGACCACGACTGCGACCGGCTGGCGATCGTAGT
>JAXDMA010000332.1:0-3119 GCA_034666305.1 Vulcanimicrobiota bacterium | reverse complement strand
TGCCGATCGAGTCGCTCCGCACGCCCGATTCCGCATTCGCAAACGTCCCGGACTTTGGGTACGCGCCGCGCTACGCGGACGGCTTGCCCGGGTTCGACAGGCTGCGCATGGCGTACGTGGACGAGGGGCCGGGCGATGCGGACCGCGTGTTCCTGTGCCTGCACGGCGACCCGACGTGGAGCTTTCTCTACCGCAAGATGTTTGCGGTCTTTCGCGCGAGCGGCGCGCGTGTCGTCGCGCCCGATTTCTTCGGCTTCGGGCGGTCGGACAAACCGGTGGCCGACGAAGCGTACACGTTTGATTTCCATCGCGATTCGTTGCTGCGGCTGATCGAGCGCCTCGATCTGCACGGCATCACGCTGGTGTGCCAAGACTGGGGCGGCGTGCTGGGGATGACGCTGCCGCTCGACATGCCGGAACGGTTCGCACGACTGATCGCGATGAACACACTGCTCGCGACGGCGGACTTTCCGACCGGCGCGGCGTGGCTGGCGTGGCGCGATTACAGCAACGCGCATCCCGATCTCGACGTCGGCCTGCTGATGAAGCGCACGTGCCCCATGCTTTCGGACGCGGAGGTCGCGGCGTACGATGCGCCGTTTCCCGACGTGCGGTACAAAGCGGGCGTGCGCGCGTTTCCGAATCGCGTGCCGATCTCGCCGGAGATGGACGGCGTGGACGTCTCGCGGCGCGCGCGCACGTGGTGGCAAACCGCGTGGACCGGTGAAACGTTCATCGCCGCCGGCATGAAGGATCCCGTACTGGGCATCGCGGCGATGCAGCGGCTGCGAACGTTCGTGCGCGACGCGCCCGCGCCCGTGCAATACGCCGACGCAGGCCATTTCATCCAGGAATGGGGCGATGTCGTCGCGCGCGATGCCCTGGAGGCGTTCGGCGGACGGTAAGCGCGAGGTGACGATCGTCATCCAACGCGGGTGATCGATCGGAGTTGTTTGCGCGGGCCGGGCGCGCGACCATGGGTGCATGATCACCCACAATCCCGCCGGCTCCTATCGCCGTCTCGTCGCCGCCGTGGCCGGCAGCGCGGTCGCGGCCGCGATCATACTGTGCGGTGCGGTCGCAGCCCGCGCCGACGACCTCGTGCGCGTTCCGGTTGCGAGCGGTTCGCTCGTCGGCACGTTCTTCGCGCCCGCCGGCGGAAAGCGCCGGCCGGCAATCGTCGTGCTAGGCGGCAGTGAAGGCGGTCTGCACGATGACCAGGCGCGCGTGCTGGCCGAGCACGGGTACGCCGCGCTCGCGCTAGCGTACTTCGGCGTCGATCCGTTGCCGAGCAAACTGCGCGCGATCCCGATCGAGACGGTGACGCGCGGCATCGACTGGCTCGTCGCACGGCCCGAGGTGGACGGCGCGCGCATCGGCATCCTCGGTACGTCGAAGGGCGGCGAGTTCGCGCTGCTTGCGGCATCGCGCGATCCGCGCATCCGCGCGACGGCGGCGGTCGTGCCCAGCGCCTACGTGTGGTTCGACCTCGCGTTCGACGGCGGCGGCGAAACGTCGTCGTGGAGCGCCGGCGGTGCGCCGGTGGCATACATCCCGTCCGATCAGGTGGCCGACATGGCGGTCGGGCGCGCGTTCGCGACCGGCGGCGCGGTTTCGTTCCGCGACACGTTCAACGCGTCGTATGCGGCCGCGTCGCCGGCGGTGCGCGAGCGCGCGACGATCCCGGTGGAAAAAATCGGCGGAGCGGTGCTGTGCATCGCGGGCGGCGACGACCTCGAGTGGGACAGCCCCGCTGCGTGCACGATGATCCACGACCGCCGCCACACGGCAGGCCGCGACGCGAAGGACGAGGCCATGGTGGAACCGGGCGCAGGCCACGCGCTGCCGTTCTCGGGAAAGCCGGCGCCGCGCTCGTATCCGGCCGGACCCGCAAGCATCGTGCTGGGCGGCACGCCGGAGGCCAACGGCCGCGGCGGCGCCGATGCGCGCGACCGCGTGATCGCGTTCTTCAACCGCATCCTCGGGGCGCCGTAGCGGCCGGAACGTTCTCGCGCCCTCTGCGTTGTCTCGTCAATGCAGGCGGGTGAGCGGACTCGGCGCAACTGGGCGATCGCACTCGCGGCGTCGGCTCTGATCCACGTGCTCGTGGTCGGCTTCGTGCGGTTCGCGCCGGTACCGTCCGCCGAAGAGGCGGTCGATGCGACGCCGATCGCGATCCTGCGAATCACCAAGCGCGCGAGGAACGCGCACGGCGGCCACGGCGGAGCTGCCGCGGCGCCGTCCGTGTCGCACGCGAACCCCTATCGCACCGCGGCGGCGACGACGACAGCCGCTGCGCGCCCGGCGGGTGCGACCCCCGCGCGCGCTCGCACGCATGCCGCGATGCCGGTCGAAGTTGGCGCGAGCAGCGCAACGCGTTCGGCCGGTGCGAAGGCGACGGACGAGTCGGCGAGCCCACCCGGTCCGGAAGAAAGCCCGGGACCTGCGCCGACGATAACCGCCGAGATGCTCGCGGCATTGAACCAACGCATTCGTGACGCAATTCCCAACGCGCCGCCGCAAACGACGAAGCTCTATCCGATGGACATGCGCGGCTTGGCAGTGCGCCCGGACCCGAACCGGTGGACGGTCGCGAACTATCCGCTACCGCAGCGCGGACTCTTCGTGCACGCGATCATCGTGCGCGTCGGCCGCGAAGCAGTCGCAGTGCGCGCGATCCAACGCGTCGGTCACGCGTACATCTGCATCGGCTATCTCGCGAAAATCGACGAACACAACCCCGACGCGACGCTCGCGGGCCCATTCGTCGGCCCGTGCAAGAAAGCGTGGCGCGAACAGCTCGGGCTAGCCCCGAAACCGTCCCCGTCGCCGAGTTCCGACGCGACCACCGCGCCGTCAGCCGGCCCGTCACCGTCGACAAGTCCGTTGCCGCTCGGATAGACTGTGCCCTCCGCGTGCGCTTGAACGAGATAAAAGGAAGGGGCGTTCACTCGTCCGCCGACGTGGAGGAGCCGTCAGACCAGCCCCTATCGTAGCCTTCAGACCAAAGGTCTATATCCAACGGTTTCTCATGAATCACGAAGCCATCCATGTGGGTGCGGAACCCTGGCTGGTCGCGCTTTCGCTCTATGGCGGCCTCGGCGTTCGCGCGAGTGCTG
>JAXDMA010000331.1:0-17394 GCA_034666305.1 Vulcanimicrobiota bacterium | reverse complement strand
GAGAAACAAAAAACCCTCGCCGGTTCGGCGAGGGTCGGTGCTGTATCGGTTGCGGCTGCGTT
This sequence comes from Vulcanimicrobiota bacterium, assembly GCA_034666305.1. Classification (GTDB taxonomy): domain Bacteria; phylum Vulcanimicrobiota; class Vulcanimicrobiia; order Vulcanimicrobiales; family Vulcanimicrobiaceae; genus Vulcanimicrobium. Next base: position 17,332 of record JAXDMA010000331.1, on the reverse strand, counting down.
ACGCCGACGTCGATCCAGACCAGCCCTCACCGAGGGTAGTCGTCATCGTGGTCGTCGTCGTAATGACCGTCAGGCCGAACGCGGACATGGAGCGACCCTACCACAAGCAAGCCCCCAGCGCAAGCCCTTAACGAAGGCTTGTAAGTTTGTCAACGTTGTCACGTCTCCGCCGCGTACGAGGCGATGAGCTCGATGGAACCGACGATTGCGTCATTGAAGGCGGCGAGGTCCTCAGCCGGTATCCAGTGCTCCTGATGGATTGCGGCGCCAACGACATGAACGGGGTAGTCCTCGAGAAACTTTGCAACCAGGCTCGCCGGGATCATGCGGTGTTCGGTTCAGCGCATAAAAGCGAACGTGCGATCTACGAATTGCAACATCCCGTCCGTGGTAGCAGTTGGCGTCTGACGCGCACGAGGACGGTTTTTCAGAAACGACGTTGCGATCACGGCCTGACCTTTGCACGGATCTCCCACGGGTTTACCTGCTCCGCGGGTGAGCCGATCGCTCAGCCGCGGAGCCACTTCGGTTTCCGTTACTTTCCGTTGTTGAAGTACGATACGCAGTCGCCCTGGTTCTTAAATGGGCCCGGTGCGCCGGTAAACATCTGCCAACCGCCGTCCTTGCACGAGTCAGCGGACTCGTACGTGAACGTCTGCCCGTTTATTTGGGTGTTGTCGAATTGCGCGGTGATGTAGGGCAGCTGGTACCCGTCTACGACCAACTGAATTCCCGTGATGATGTCACTGCCGTGCTGCGCTTGGAAGAGGGACCAGGTTTCATAGCCGGCGCCGAGTTGCGTCGCATCGACCAAACTCGCCGGGCTGACGACGTTTGTGGAATTGCTGTACGTCGCTCCTGCGCACGGATTTGTCAGGCTCGGGAATTGCGGACCGAGGTACACGAAGACACTGTTGTTGCCGACGTTGATCTGGAACCGCGGTGAACCCTGGCTACACGTTCCTTGCGTGAACTTGAAGTCCGTGCTGAGATTGTTGAGTTGGCTCACGGTAAGCCCGGCGGGGATGCCGAAGTCGATACCTCCGAACGGCTGGCTCGGCGACCAAACGGCCTGGACCGCAGTCGGCGAGTTGTCGCCCGGATGGACGAGCGTCGCATCACCGAACAAGGTGTACGAACCGCTGCTTACCTTCTTGTTGCCTTGCGGCGTACGCGCTTGCGTTTGCGCCGTCGATCCGGACTGCGCGCCTGACGGCACCGCCGGGCCCGACGATCCGCCGCCGCTGCACGCGGACACCGCGCAAACAGCGATGAGTGACAGAAGTGTCTGTGCTTTTTTCAAGGCGCCTCCTAGCGAAGTTTCGTGGGAAACCACGCCCGCTCGCATTGCTTGCCGCGGAATCGGGAGACTCTCCTCGCGCGGATTTCAGAACACCCCGACGGGAGTGGGTCATTCGGCCCACGCCATAAGAGCCGTGTTGCCCTCAACTCACGCGCGGCATATCGACGGATTACTGGTCCCCGCGTGAGCGCCGCAACGTGATCGTTGCCGTTGCGCCGCTGAGACGCTCCGGCTTGCCGATGCTGACCTCCGCTCCGCGCACGCGCTCGTCCTCGAATGCGACGTCGAGGATCTCCGCGCCGAGGCGCTCCAGTAAGTCGAACGAACGCTGTTCGACGATCGCGACGACGCGCCGGTGAATCTCCGCGTAGTCGATCGTGTCCGCCAATTGGTCCGATCGCGACGCGAGCGCGAGGTCCGCGTGGAGTTTCAGCGCGACGTCGAACGCCTGCGGACGATCCTTCTCGCCGCCATACGCGCCATGCCGCCCGAAGACGCGGATGCCGGTAATCGCGATCTCAGACAGCACGGTAGAAGAAATGGACCGTCCTGCAGCTGGCGCACTTGTACTTGTATTGCGGCAGACGCAGCAACACGTTGATCGTGCCCCGCCCGGTCTGCTCGACGACGAACGCCGCGGCCCGATCCGACGCGGCGTCGTAGCCGCCGAACGCGGCTCGCCCGACGTCCTGGATCAGATCGTGCTTGTGAATGCGGCGCATCCCGACGAACCGCAGTCCCTGTACTGACGAACCCGGGGAAAGCTCCCCGTCGTAGAGCGGGATGACGAGGGTCTGGCCAACGTGAACGACGTTGCCGCCCGAAACTTCCGGCTTCGCGACGACGGCCTGCGAATCCGAAAAGGCCACTTGCGAAAAGAGCATGATGACGGCAGCCGCGATATGCATTGTTCGGGCGCGCTACGCCAGAAGTTCCGCCAACGCCTCCGGTTCGGCGAGAAGACCTGGTGGCCGTGGCCGCTCGCAAGTACCGGTACGACGCGCCCCACCCGGAATCGGCCCAGCTAATACAACATGTTGTACAGACCCAGCCGCGGCGCGTAGTCGATCGTTGGCGGCGGTGTACCCCCGAGCGTGAGCCTGAGCAGCGTGCCGCGATCGACGCCGGCGACCGTGAGGCACGACGCTAGGAGCGTGACATCGACGTCGCGCGAATCGATCTCGAGCCAGGCGTTTCCCCCGTCGGCGTGCGCCGTGATCGTGAACCCGTCCGGCGGTTGCGGCTTTTCGTGGCGATCGTAGAACGCTGCGACGTAGGGACGTATCAGCGCCACGAACGCTTCCGCGCTCGATCGCACATACGACGGACACTCCGCGCCCGTGGTTATCGCAAAAGGTGTCTCAGGAGCAACCGGCGGCACCTTCGCGTAGCCCGGAAACAACGGAGCGTTTTCGATCAAAGGCGGCGGAACGTAGAGGCCGACGCTCGGCGCGAAGAACACGATCGGGCGCAGCGCTTGCTGTTCGTCGTACGACGAGATGTAGAGCGCTCGTTCGCGCGTCTCGCGCAATTCGCCGGAATAAAGGCGCGCGCATCCGGTGATTGGTTTGATGACGGGCAAGCGCTCCGTAAACGACAGATTGGGATCGATGGACACGAGCACGGCATAGCTGGTCGGCGTCCGGCGGTACGAGATCTGCAAGCCTTCGACGGTCTGCGTTGCAAATGATTGCGGATACGCTCCGCTCACCGACCGTACAGGTTCGATCCGTTCAACATATGCCTGGAGCAGACTTAAGGAGCGTTTGGCCCTCGGCGCTGTTTCTGGTCCACATAGACCTGTTCGGCGATCGACGGCGAACGGGTCGGCGGGGCGTGCGGACGGGTACGGGAACAGCTTGTAGCCGTACGATCCGGGTCCCAAATCTGCGAGAGGAAGCCCCTCGAGCGCGGAGCCGGGACCGAACGGGATGCGAAGTCTCAGGTTGAGCGAGCGAGGCGTCAGCGGCGTCGCGATCGTCGGAAACGCGCCCGTCAGGGTAGACAGCGGCACCGCTCCGGCGGGTGTCGCGAACGTTCCTCCGTGGGCGTTGGTGAGATTCAGCAGGCTGATCGTCGCGATCGAACCGCGCTCCAGCTTGAATTCGATGCCGGCATCGACGACGGCGTACGACGGCAGGTTGTTGAAGTTGTTCGCCGACACATAGTGCAGGTTTGCGAGCGCGGTCGCCCGCGACCGTCCTACGGCGACGGCCGTCGATGCGTTCGCGCTATGGATTGGATGATTCGGCATCTGCCGCCCGGCGACCACGGTCGAGCCGCGAGCAAAAATGAGACCATCGCTTCCGAATGCGCGGGCGATCTCCGTGCCGTACGAGAGATCGAACGCGACATTCCGGCTGGCATCGATGTGCACATTACCCTCGCCGCCGGTGTACACGACCCGCGGCACGGCACCCGTGACTTGAAAGAACAACTTCCCGGCGCCGGGTACGGCCGCGGACGGACCGCATGCCGCCGAATAATCCCGGCCGACCTCGGCCAGGTATGCCGGCGACAGGAGGCCGGGATTCAGTGCCGCACCATTCACGATCGCCGTAATCGGCGCGTTGAAGTCGACTTCGTTGCGAGCAGTTACCGTCGCAGAGATTCGGCGGCCCACGTGCGTCCACGTCAGCGATGCGCGTGAGTTCGTGCCATTCGTGCTTCCGGAGGACGGCCCGAAACCGCTGGCGTTGCCGTTGACGCAGTCGAACTGTAGGGACGAGGGATCCGCGACGCCCGAAAACGATCCGGGCTGAGCGCTGACGAACCCGGTACCAGCTAGGAGCGTGACGTTGTCCGCGCTCGTCGGCGAGTATTTTACGGATAGCTCCTCGGTCGTGTGCGATTGTCGTCCCGCGCGCTGAGCTCCAAGCGTGAGATCCGACGAGAAACGGCGGCTCCTCACGAGCGGAGCGGATATCGACGCATTCGTGTACGTCACGCTCGAGAGCGTCGGGGCTATGAAGCTACCGAATGCCGCACCCGCACTCGTCGTCGTCTGACTGTTGTTCGAGACGTTGAACGAGAGCGGGAACGACTTGCCCAGTTGGAGTTGCCCCGTAGCGATGAAACCGTTCGCAAGCGTCGTTCCCGTGCTGCGTTGCGGCACGTTCACGCCATTGACATATAGGCCAGTCTGGTCGACGTCCAGCGTGCTGACGTTATGGAAGAGCGCGACGCTGGCGCTGAGGCGGCCGGCGGCAACGACGTCGCGAAGCTGCACGCTCGAGACCGATCTTCGCTGCGCGTTCACTGGACCGTAGCCGCACGGTAACGGCCCCGTGAGCTCGGCGCAAAACAGCGGCACGTCGGAGTTGACCGACACCAGCGACGCGACGAGAATGTTGTTGATCGAGAACGGATAGCGAAGCTTCAATGCTTCGCCGCTCGTCTGAGCAACGGCGCGGTGGACATAGCTGAGTCCGCTCAAGTCCAGAAAACGCTGCCCGTCGAGCGGATTCCCTTCCGCTCGCGATGCGTGCGTAAACGCGACGCCCAGCCGTCCCAAAGTGCCGGTTTCGCTGAAGGTGGTGCCGGCATTACCGTACGCGCCCTCGATGGCGCTGCCTGTTCCGATCCAATCGAGCGTGGGATTTCGTGTATCGAAGTTGATCGTCCCAGCCGCCGTCCCGTTCGGCGTGGCGCGGCTCACGGACACGCCGTTGAACAAGTCCAGGGTGAACGGGTGCAAATCCGGGGCGCCGCCAAGCGCGCTCACGGGCACGCCTTCGATGCTGACAAGCGTGTCGCTCGCGGGATGGCCGCCGATCGAGACGCTCTTGATGGGACCTTCGTTCTGAATCGTAATTGAGGGCAGCGCTCCCAGCGCCGCGACGACGGAACCTGAAAGCTTCGCCTCGGGATTGTCGCTTGTTGCTTGCGTCGTCGAGCTTTTGGGCTGCGGCTTCGCAGCGACAATTCCGATCCGGCGCAACCACAACGGTCTTTCCCGCGGAGGACGCGCGAGCAGGACCGAGACCGCAGCTTCCTTGCCGGCCGCGACGGTAATGCCGCGCAGCGTCTGCGAAATATACCGTGAGTGGCTCACGACGATCACGTACGTGCCAGGATCGATCTTGTCGAAAACGACCACTCCGTCCGCGCCGGCTGCACCGCGCAGTGACCGGGGCCCGTAGATGTCGACCTGCGAAAGGGGGACCGCGGCTTTCGAGCCTTCAGCCGCGACCGTGATCCGCAAGGTTCCGTCCTCGCCCGCAAACGCTCGATCGGCCAGTGAACACCAAAGCGCGGCGAACAAGATGACGAACCGTGCTAGCCTCATCTTCACCTTCCGAAACGTGCGCGTCGCTAGCTACTGCGGGGTTTCATTGACGAGATATACTCCCGTTTCCGTCGTGAAGACCACGACCGGACCAGGAGAGCCGTCCGGCGACTGCAACGGAAGTCCGCGGCGATCCAACTGGGCACGCGACGCGACGGTGATGTACGTGCAGTCGAATATTGGGCGGATGGCCGAAAATGGGCGAAATTTCAAGAAAAATCCGAAGCCGGTTCGCGTGCGGAGGTACTGTGGGCTCAAGTTACCAACGCGCTGAAGCGGGAATGGAGCGTCCGGGTACCGGCCATTTCGATTGCGCCATGCCTCCACGGTCGCAACATCGTTCCGCAATGCGTCGAAGTACCGGCGCGTCGTCGCGAGCTCACCCTTACCGGCGCAACTCGGCCTCGTCGCGTACGGGTCTGATACCGGCCGGTCGGACAAGACGTGAGACGTGAAGCCCAGCGTTGTCTGCACGTCGGCAGCTCCCGCGATTGACGGCACGAAAAACGCGGTCAAGACCGCGCACATCAACTGGCGGCGTGGTTTGTGCATGCGTCCAATATCCTCATCGACGACAGCGGAGGCTGATTTCGCTCCGGGGTCGTCGCGACGTACCGGAGCGAAACCACCGTGACCCGGGCTTACGAAGGCCGAATCAGACGACCCGCGGTTTGGTTAACCGCCACCGGGCGGGCAAGTAGAACCGCACTGGATTGGAAACGTGATGCACTTGACGACGCCCGTGTCGGGGTTCGGATCCCCGCAAACCGTGCAATAACAGCTGCTCGCGACGGCGGGCGAGATTCCGGATCCAAAGCTAAGGAGCAGCGCGAAGAAAGCTAACCCGAGTTTTCTCATCTGACACTCCCGTAAATCAAACAGTGATCGCCCGGTTATCACCGGGCGTTTGCAGGTCTCGAGTCCGGGCCACCCTGCCTCAGGAGGCCGAGCACCCCACTCAAGCCTGCCAAACTCCTTCGCTTCGCGGAAAGGTTGACCTTCTGGGGTGCCCAACCGTCGAGAAGGGTCACTTCGGCCCCTCGGACGCGTTCTTGATCGCTCTGATCTCGCGAGCGCTGAAGACGGCTCCCCGAGAGATGAGCGTGACCCGCTCGGCTGACGTCTCCCACTGCGCGAATTGCGTTGGAGCACTCACGGTACCGGGGCCGTCGAGTGCAACGTTCCCGCCTGATGCCGACGAGCGTTTCGAGGAGATCGAGAAGATCGCGTCGCCGGCGCGACCGGGAACGCGATACGTTACGATCAGCCAACCGGGATCTCCATTCACGGCACGCATCGATGCGATCTCGGCGCCGCTGGGCAACCCTCGCGGCAATTCCAATCCCATTTCCGCTAACTGTGCCGGCGTTTTGATGCCGACCGTCAGTTGCTTTGCCTCACGGACCGGATGCTTGAACTCACGGGAAAGCGTCTGGTCGATCGATCTCATCGCCGCGTCCCGAAGATCGTCGCGCGCGGCGATCGCCGTACCGCCGACGACGGCGATCGCGATTGCGGCAGCGGGAACCCAGCGTCTCCACATCAGGCGTGGCAACGCGGCCCGTTCAGTGGGCGCGCGGCGCGGTGGGATCGGTACGGCGTCGTAATACCGGCGAAGGCGCTGGTCGAGCGCCGATTCATCGTACGGATGCATCGTTGTTCCTGCCTTTCAAATGCGCCTGATCGGTACCGCTCAGCGCTGCTCGGAGACGATCGCGCGCGCGTGAAATCCGGTAGCGGACCGTTCCGTCCGGCACGCCGAGGATCGAGCCTGCTTCACTGCTCGTATAACCGAACACGACATGCAGCACAAGTGGGATGCGCAGCTCGGGCGGGAGTGACCGCAGCGCGCCTTCCATGTCAAGCATGTCGTCGTGACAGCCGGCCGTCGACGCTAGGTGGGCGTGGTCGAGCTGGATCACGTTCTTTCGGCCACGCTTGACACGTTGCGCGGAGCGGATCGCGATGACGGCACCCCACGCGTTGATCCGAGAAGGGTCCGTCAGGCGGCTGACGCCCCGTGTCAGGGACAGCGTCGCATCTTGCGCCGCATCTTGCGCATCGGGTCCGCGTTGGCCGAGCACGGTGACGGCCAGCCGATAAGCAATCGGCCAATATGCCTCGGCAAGGCCCTCTAGGGCGCTCGGCTCACCCTTGATTGCGGCGAGCACGATATCCGGAGACACCACGACAGCCAGCTGTCCCATCGATGATAAAGAGTCGCGAACCCATGGGTTCGTTGGCAAGGTTCGCAACTTCTTTCGCGGTCCCGCGGGCGGACAGGGCGTTGAATTCTGGGCATCGCCTGATCGTGCCGGCCCAGACGATCAGATCGCGACGCAACCGCGAGATCGTCAGAACGCCAGCAGTTCCGCCAACGCTTCCGGTTCGGCAAGGAACGCATCGTGGCCGTGGTCGCTCGCGAGATGCCGGTACGATGCGTCCCAGCCCGCTTCTGCCCAGCGCACCGCGCACGCGCGAACGAACTCCGGCGAGTAGAGCTGGTCGTCTTCGATGCCGACGAACGTCAGCCGGGTCGGCCCGGCGGGCTTTTCGTGACCGCGCAGATCGAAGAGATCCATCGCGCGCGTCAGCGTGCGGTAGCTGTTCGCGTCGAACCGGTCGACGAACAGGTCACCTTGCCGCGCCAGATACCCGTCCACGTCGAAGCGGTCGCCGAGCACGCGCGCCGGATCGCCGCCGCCGCGATCGGGCCGGTTGGCGAACCGGCGCTCGAACAGCGCTTCGCTCTTGTACGACAAGGTCGCGAGCGCGCGCGCTAACCGCAGCCCGGCGACGGGCGGCACGTCGTACCATCCGCCGGCGAACGCGGGATCGAGGGCGATCGCGTCGCGCGAAAGCCCGTTCTGCGCGATCCCCTGCGCGCGAAGATGATCGAACGCGCCGACGACGATCGCCCGATCGACCGCGTCGCCGTACGCGCGCGCCCACTGCAGCGCCTGCTGTCCGCCGAGCGAGCCGCCGACGACGACGGCAAGCCGTCCGATGCCGGCGGCGGAGAGCGCGCGCCGCTGCGCTTCGACCATGTCGGCAACGGTAACGACGGGAAACCGCGGCCCCCACCGCCGGCCGTCGTCCGCGAGCGAAGCGGGGCCGGTGGATCCATAACATCCGCCGAGCACGTTGACGCCGACGATACACCACTCCGCCGGATCGAACAGCGCGCCCTCGCCGAGAAACCCGCCCCACCACTCGAGCACTCGCGACGACCCGCTGAGCGCATGCGCGACGAAAACAACGTTCGCCCCATCGGGCCGCGGCTCACACCCGTACCGCGTAACCCGCTGCACCACGTCTGGGAGCTGCTTGCCGGAGACAAGGTCGAGCGCGCCGATCTGCACGTCGCGCTCGACCACTTCACTCTGTCGAATGGCGTGCGCGCTCACGGGAGCGTGTCGAGCGCCTGCGTGAGATCGGCCAGGATGTCGTCGATGGACTCGATCCCGACCGACAACCGCACGGCGTCGTCGCTGACGCCGCTGGCAATTTGATCCGCCGGCGTGAGCTGCTGATGCGTCGTCGACGCCGGATGGATCACCAGCGACTTCGCGTCGCCGACGTTCGCCAGCAGCGAGAACAGCCGCAGCTTGTCGATCACGCCTCGCGCCGCCTCGGCCCCGCCCTTGACGCCGAACGTCAGAATCGCCCCGGCCCCCTTAGGCAAATACTTCTGCGCTGCGACATGCGCTGAATCGCCGGGCAACCCGGGATACCGCACCCACAGCACCTTGGGATGCGCCTGCAAGAACTCCGCGACGCGCAACGCGTTGCTGCTGTGGCGCTCGACCCGCAGCCCGAGCGTTTCGAGCCCCTGCAACAGCAGCCACGCGTTGAACGGCGAGATCGCCGCGCCGACGTCGCGCAGCAACTGCACGCGCGCCTTGAGAATGTACGCGAGCGGGCCGAACGCATCGACGTACCGCACGCCGTGATACGACGGATCGGGCTCGACGAAATCCGGGAACCTTCCCGACGCCTTCCAATCGAACGTTCCGGCGTCGACGATCGCCCCGCCGATGGTCGTTCCGTGCCCGCCGATGAACTTCGTAGCTGAATGCACGACGACGTCGGCGCCGTGTTCGATCGGCCGCAGCAGATACGGCGTCGCGAGCGTGTTATCCACGATCAGCGGCACGTCCCACGAGTGCGCGACGCGAGCGATCGCTTCGATGTCCAACACGTCGAGCTTCGGATTGCCGAGCGTCTCGCCGAACACGGCCTTCGTGTTGGGTTTGATGGCCTTCTCGAACGCGGCGGGGTCGGCTCCGTCGACCAGCGTGACCTCGATCCCAAAGCGCGGCAGCGTGTGCACGAACGCGTTGTACGTTCCACCGTAGAGCGACGCCGAGCTCACGATGTGGTCGCCGGCGCGCGCGACGTTGAGCAGCGCGTACGTCGTCGCCGCCTGGCCGCTCGCGACGGCAAGCGCCCCGACCCCGCCTTCGAGCGCCGCGAGCCGCTGCTCGAACACGTCCGTGGTCGGGTTCATGATGCGCGTGTAGATGTTGCCGAACTCTTCGAGCGCGAACAGACGCGCGGCGTGCGCCGTGTCGTCGAACGTGTACGACGTCGTCTGGTAGATGGGGACGGCGCGCGACTTCGTCGCGGCGTCGCCGTCGTGTCCGCCTTGGGCGCCGTGCAGTGCGACGGTATCGAAGCCGCGCGTCGCGGCGGGATCGAGGGTGCTGCTCATCGTGGGATCTCCTTCACGAATGCGTCGAGCGCAGTGGGTGAGTAAGAAAAACAGCCCCCGCCGGAAGGCGAGGGCCGTTGTAGTCGTGTCGAACGCCGTTTAGAGCGACGACGACCTACACCGACCCTCGCGGGTGGCACACATCGCCATAATCGCCATACAACGGCCGTTCATGAAGCGCACCGTACCAGAAAACATCGCAGGGCGCAAGGCCGCCGTACCGAGGGAGCCGCATGGAACCATTGCGGAAGCCGCCGGGCCCGGCTCCGCCCCGCACCCCTTCGGGCGGAGCGCCATGATCGAGCGTTCCCGCAAGGAAACTCTCATTCGTTCATTGCGACCGTAGTCGTATCTCGCCCTTTGCGACGCTGAAACGGAGGTCTTTTCGAAGGTCCCGCATGCACGTCGTGCGGGGTGTCTTTCGGGACGCCGTCGTTTCGGTCAAATCCGGCCTCGTCAAGCGGAGGCCCTTCCATAGCTCATCAGACGACGCCGTAACCAGACCGTTGTTATGCATCCATTGAAAAGCTGCCTCACTCAATCGCGACATGTCAGGGCTTTACTAGTTTGAGAGGTGGCGCCTCAACCTCATCACCCCATTGATGCCAGCCGTTTCGATAGTGTCGGGCAAACATCTCCAGGCGTGGTCCAGGGGAGCACGATTCAATGATATCCCACATCTCGTCTGGCTTTTGGCTGTGACGCCGCTTTCGGGTGCCGAGGAGGTTGACTTGAGTGCGGCCCGGCTTTAACGTACGATTACCCTTGCCGCGGATTCCGAAGAGTACAAGCTCAGTGACGTTCCGGAAATAGAAGCCGACGCCGCGGCCGTCGGGCCCGCCATCCTTGCGAATCTTGTACCACACGAGATTGCTCTTATAGGTGTAGCCCCAGCGCTTCATTGTTTCAAGCCCTTCAGCAACGAGCGCATTCGGACACCACAGGTAAAGGTGCGATTGTTCCGCTGCGATCGTAGCGACGGGCAACTCGTAAATCTCCTCCATGGTCATCGTGCCGTAACGCGACAAACGTTTGTGCTCGGGGGCCATTTTTCCGGTGCGATTCATAAAACGCCAGGGCGGATCAGCATAGATCGTCCGGAACTTCGTATCGCCGGCGTAAGCGAGGAGTGATTCGGGCGGCGAGAGCTCTAGGAGTTCGGGTCGTACAGGTTCTGGGTGATGCCGAAAACGAGAACGGGACAACCGCCACCTCCACCCGCGACGAGCCGCGGGAGTAATTTTGACATGTGTGTAGTGCTTGCGCCATATTTCGGCCCAATGCCTAGGTTCGCGAAGATTACTTGGAGATGATCCGCACGCGTGACGATTACACCGACATCAAGCACTTGAAGTTCGAAGAGAATTCGGAAGTTATTTAGGTCACGTACGAATGTTTGGTCTTTTGAGTTCCACTCTATCTCAAGCCCAACGCGTGACTTGAGACAGTCGATCTTGTGGGTCCGATTCTCTCGAATGTCTTCATCGACTCGAACCTGCGTCGTCACCTCGCGCTCCCGCCAGCCCCGCTCTCCGAATGCCGAGTCAATCCGGTCCGACACGTTGGATTTGCGGCCACCAGCCGCAACGATGTCGCTCCGGCATAGTGTAAAAGCGCCAAGGACATCGAGGATATCTTCAAATTCTTGTGGATAGGAACCCGCGAGAATTTGCACGGCGTTTCGCCAATTGTGGACCTCGTAGCCTCGAAGCATTTCGTCCGATATGAGGCCTGGTGGAACCGCGCGCATCGAAGCCCAGAGTCTACCATCCAAGGAGCGAGATCCTGTCGGGTCGGACTGGGACAAGAGATCTAACCAATACATAAGTGCTCCTGCCGCTTACCGCGTGCGATGGGTCATGCACGCGCCGGGACTAGTGTATGTGGCAGCGACTCGAGGTGAGGCACGCCGCCGAGCATGCTACGTCGATGTGCCAGCATCCCGGCACACTGCGTCGATTTCTCGGGCCACTCCGTAGGATTGCACCCGACCCGCGTTAGGCGGCATGGCTGGGTGCATTGTCCAGTCCCTCGCTTTGGCTCGGCGGCAACTGAAGGAGCCGGCTCCGACTCACAATCAGTCCCGAGGTCTGCGCGCTAACTCGCTCGACCGACTGTCTTTCGTGCATCCTGCCTTCCGTGCAAATGGTCTCGAAGGCAGCCTAATTCCGCACCGACGAAGTCGCTGGCATCCCGATCGTAGCCGTACCTCGCGAACACATCGCGCCGAAGCCGTTCCGCACTCTTGTAGGCGGTGAACGTCCCATTGTCGATCCCGGCGAGCTCGTCCCATTCAACCAGCGTCACCTCGGATGGCACGAACAGCGCAGACCACCCCTAACATGAAGCCGGTTTGCTTGTGGGGCTATGCTGAACTCTCCGAACTGAGCAATCTAGAACTGCCGTCGCGATTCAACCGCTCTATCATCGGCTGTAGGGGCGGCGGCGTGCTCCGAGCCCTCCTAGCCGGAGCCGACACCCCACGTCGCCGCCCCGAGCGCCGACTGCCATCACGCCGCGAGCTGGACGGCGTATCCCGCCAGGAGCACCTGGACGGAGGCGGGCGGCGTGATCACGTTTGCATCGCCGCGCGTCGGGCGCGTGCATTCGTCACCATAACCCGACGCCGCATCCCAGTGCCGCAGCCTGTCGGCCAGCACGGCGTACGGCGCGCCGCCGGCGTCGACGAACGTTCCGATCGGAAGCTCGCGCCACGGCATTGCGTGCAGCCGCTTGCGCCTGCCGTCGCGCCGCTCGCCGTGGAGTCGCGCATCGATCGCGTCGGCGCTGGTGAGGCCAAGGGCTGCGCGATAGCGCAGGTAGTCCGCCCTCCGGCACAGCGCGCACGGCCGATGCCCCGCAGCGAACGCGATAGCCTCGTCGTGAAAGAATAGCTCGGTCCATCGTCCGGGCGCCCACTTCGGGGCCACCCAGCCTTTGAATTCCAACGCGCAGATGATCCAGCGCTTGCCGTTCCAGGGCCGAACGATGTCGTACCCGCGGTGGATGCAGCCGCGATTGCCCATCCATGCGCCGCGCAGTGTGGACACGACGATCTCACCGTACGGCGTGACCCGATTGCGATGCGCCATTGCGGCGAGTGTACCACGCGGCGCCGCAAACCGCTCGGCGGCGCCGGCGCTCCGATGTGGGAGCGGCAGCGCCGCCGGTGCGGTTAGGAGCTTAGCCGGAGCGTGCCGGCGTCAGCGGCAGGCGAGACGTCCGTTGACGTTCGCGATGTCGCCGCCGCGGCACTGCGCGGCATTGATCGACGACGTGATGCGCTGACCGTTGGGGGCCGTGCAAGACGCGGTCAGAGTCGGACCGTTCATGTAGACGTTCGTGCAGCTGCTCTGATACGAACCGCCCACGGCGCCGCCGTTTCCGTAGCGGCCGTTGTTGTAGCCGCCGTTGCCGTTGTTATAGCCGCCGTTGCCGTTGTACTGGCCGTTCCCGTTGTTGTAGCCGCCGTTGTTATAGCCGCCGTTGTTGTTGTCGTTGTCACGGTGGCGATGGCGCCGGCCGTTGCCGTTACCGTAGCCGTTGTTGACGTTGTTATTGCAGGCGAGCTGTCCGTTCGAGTTGACGATGTCGCCGTTGCGGCAGCTGTTTAGCGCGATGGTCGAGCGAACCGCGACACCTTGCGGGTTCGTGCAGCGCGCCGATAGTTGGTCGCCGCGAACGCGGATATTCGTACATGATTGCTGATATGAGCCGGATGGAATCGCCTGCGCCGAGGCCGGTGCGAGCGCCGTTACGGCGAGCCCGAGCCCTGCGAGCAGACTGATGAGCAGTCGTGACATGTGATCTCCCTAACGTGCGGAGCCTCGCGCTCCACGATTTGACGTGAATCCCTTTCCCACCAACGCTAGGAATTCACGAAACGACAGCCCCCTTCGATTCACATTCATCGGTAAGAGCGACGAAATTGCCAGCAACACCACAGAATGCTCTCAGAATCGCTTACACGACGAGGAGACCGTAGTGATACGCAAACATGCGTTGTGTCACGACGTGGAATCCGGCAGCGGCAAGCCGCTTGACTGCATCCGCGACGCCGTAGACGTGATCGCGCGGCGGGCCGACCGGCCTCTCCGCCTCCGCGTTCCAATCCACGAACAGAGCTTTGCCGCCCGCGGCAAGCAGCGAGCGTACGTCGCCAAGGGCGCGGTCGCCGAGCTCGTGGAGAACGTTCAGGCCAAGGATGCGACCCGCACTGCCCGCAAGCGCCGCGCTCGCATCGGAAGACATCGCTTCGACATTGCCGAGCCCCGAACGCAAGATCGCTTCGCGAACGTGCGCGAGCATTTGCGGTTGCTCGTCGAGCGCGAGCACGCGCACGTCGGGCCGCCGGCGCGCGATCTCCAGCGCGTACAAGCCGGTTCCCGTTCCGAAGTCCACCAGCGTTGCATCCGGCGGAATATCGAGCAGCTCGAGCAGCGCTTCGACGGGAACGTAGGTAAAGCGCGCTGGATCATCCAGAATCGCCGCGCGGGCGGGATCGAATCGATTCGGCTGCTTCGCACCGTGACGGTCGTGGCTCACCGGGCTCGCTTCGTCGCAAACGCTGCGTCCCCTAGAAATCGTACTCCATCTGCGCGCGGTTGTACCGAAAGAGCGGCAGCCCGCCGTACGTGGTAACGTTCGTGACCTGCCGCGAGCCGTAGCGATAGCGCAACAGGAGCCCCTTGTAGGGTCCCGGACGCAGCCGGCTCGCGTAGAACTGTGCGTCCGCGTTCACCTCTGACAACAGCTGCGACCGGAGCGCGTTGCCGTAGTCGAGGTAGGACTGCGTCACGTACACGATGAGGCGCTTGTCGTTCGAGGTCCACGTCGCTTGAATCTTCGGACCGTTCACCGGTGCGTGCCGGTCGATCGGGCTTTGCGTCAGACTTGTCAGCCACATCGGGTCGGTACCGTAGCCGTCGGTGTACGGGCTCGCGAAGCCGCCATATGCGATCGTCGTCGTGCCGTCGGCGTTCGCGACACATTGCGGCGCATTGACGGGGAGAAGGTACGGGAACGACGTGCCCTTCATCACGGTGAGCTGCTGCTTCGCGCTGCACGCGTCCCCGGCCGGGAGCCGGATGGTGTCCGAACGCGCGGGGACGTGCTCGTACGACAGCGTTATCCCGATGTTCCGCGTCACGGACGCGCCGCCTTGGACGCCGATGGGAGTGCTGTAGATTTTTCCGACGAGCGCAGCGCCGGTGTTGTGCTCGTAGCCGCCGTGAAACGCGAGGAACGGCTTCGTCTTCTGCGTAAGGTTGGTATACCTCGCTTCGAGCCACGCCAAATTCGCGATGTCGTCGAACCGGTAGAGATGCAAGCTCGATACGAGCCCGTGCGTACCGGCGTAACCTAGCCGCACGTATTGAAGTCCGGCACTCGGCGCACCGTTACCGCCGGGAAAGAACGTGTTCGCCGGTACCCCCGCCGTGCCGGCCGGGAACGACGTCAGCAGCGTATTCTTCTCGAACGTCGAGTTGACGCGGCCCTGGAATCGAACCATGTCCGCAAGTTCCACCGACCATACGGGCGACACCGCGTACACGAGGTCCGCGCCTTGAAACGAAGTCGGCTTGATGCGCGTATCCGACGAGCTCGTCCAGAGCGAATTGAACACCTGATCGCCGAGTTTGACGCTCAAGCGCGGGCTCTTGTACTGCACGTACGCTTCATAAAGCGCGTTGATTTCGAAACCAGGCAAGGAATCGTCGGGGTTGAGTGCCGGCGCTTTCAGCTTTCCGCAAGGCGGGCTCAGGTGTGCGACGGGACTCGCGCAGCCGTTGGTCGGAACCGCAAACAGGTATGACGCGCCGAGTGAGAATGGCGTGTTCGCAAATCGGTAGTCCGCGTGCAGGCCGAGGCCTAGCTCGATGGACTGCTGATTGACTTGACCGGCTCCGCCGATGCCGGTGCTGGCGTTCTGCCGCGTGAAGTCGTACGCGCGAAACGAACCGCGGACCGACAGCGGATTCGGCGCCGCCGGCGGGGACGGCGAAGCAGAGGGCGCCGGGACGGATTGTGCGCCGGCCGATCTTCCGAGCAGAAGACCGGCGGCGAGCAGTGCGGCGAAGGGAGCACCGCCGCGAGCTCGCGACAACATTCTGTGAACTATCAAATCATCGGACGTACGCCGCCGGCGCGGCGGGTGGTTCGAGCCTTCAGTTGATGCCGCGGGGCGCGGTCCAGCGCCGGCCGTCGGCAAACGTGACCGCGGCAACGGAGCACGAGTCCGGGATTCGGCTGTAACCGCCGTCGGGGAGCTCGTTGACGAACAGGTGCTCGATCGCAACGCCCTTGCTGAAGCGTCCTCGGTCGATCACGGTCGTGCGTTCACCGCCGTGCCGGACGTCGAACGCAACTTCCGTCGCGACGGCGTCGTCCGCGTTCCGGAAAGTCAGCCGCAACGAGCGGTAATTGATCGGCGACCCGAATTCGACCAAGCTCGCGGTATTGTAGAGATCGGTCACGTCGCATGTGCTGACGGCGATGGGCGAGCTCATTGCGACCATGAGCGAGAGAATGAGTTGCATGATGCTCGGACTACGCCGCCATCACGCCGATCGGATCGGCGTTAGCGCTTGTCGCGCGGCACTGCGATCCACACGACGCCGAATCCGACGGCTCGCTGCGGCGCGCCGAGCGTCGGCTTGAGGTTCACTTCATAATCGAGATCGATCGCCAGCCGGTCGCCAATGGCGCGCTGCAGCGCGACCAGCGCGCGATCGCCGGACGCGAGCAGCGGCCCCTGCCGCGACACGAGCGCCGCCTGCGCGAGCAGTGTCGTCGCTCCATCGAGCGCGTATCCGAACGTGTACGATGGGGCGTACACGAAAAAACTCCGTGAACGTCCGTCGGCGCCCGCGCCGATCGCGGTGCCGAATGCTTGGCTCGTCGCGAAGGAAAGCTTCGGCGTCAAGGCGATTCCGAGATTCCCGGACACCGAGTACGTCGGCGCGCCCGCGGTGAATTCACCCGTGCCCGTCGGCGGCGCGTACGCTGCGCCGAGCGATGCTTGCAC
>JAXDMA010000330.1:0-3866 GCA_034666305.1 Vulcanimicrobiota bacterium | reverse complement strand
CGGACGCGCGCCTGGCAGCTTCGCAGCTTGCGCTCGCCAGGCCGCGTCCACCCCGGCGACGCGCACGGGCCCGGCCGGGTCGGCGAGCGCCTTAGCAACCGTTTCGGTTTCAATGTGGTTCTTAGCGGCCAAGAGACCGTAGCCGTACATCGCCAGCGAGCGGAGCGAAACGTCCTTAGCCCCGGTCGCGTTCTTTAGGGGTCCGGCCGCGCGGGAATCTTCGGTTCTTCCGAGCGCCAGCGCCGCCCGCCCCGCCAACCCGGCGTCACCCGACGCCAGCGCCGCGGTCAGCTCGTCGGAGAACGTCCGGGCGCTCTCAAGCTCTACCAACCTCCGGTATCCCGGCTGCTCACCCGGAGCGGCTGCGACCGGCGCAAGTATGGCAACCGCGGCGACGACCCCCGCGAGGGCACGGAATGCCCGAACCTTATAGTAATCGATGCTCGCGACCACAACTTCCATGAGATCGCTTACGTTACTGAGATAGGTCGATTTCCTTCCACGAGGTTCACCCCCACCAATGTCCACCCCTGAAGCGAAAAAGCCCGGAAGCGGCATGAGCGTCCGTGAAGCCGGCCAAAAAGGCGGCGAGACCGTCAAGAAAAAGTATGGTCCCGAGTTCTACGAGATGATCGGGCGCAAGGGCGGTCAAGCAACCAAGAAAGCCCACGGCCACGCCTTCTACGAAGCCATTGGCAAGAAGGGCGGCAAGAAGGGCGGCGAGGCGACGCGCGACCGTTACGGCCCGGAATTCTACGAGACGATCGGTCAAAAGGGCGGCCAGAAGGTCAAAGCTTTGATCGAACAGGGCAAGAAGGCCGCGGCTGAAGCCGCCCTAGCGGCAGAGGCAGCGCAAAAGAAAGCTAGCTGAGCGGTTGCTCGGCATCCAACGGACGGCCGTCCTCGCGACGGCCTTCCTTCTTTTGACCGCAGCGTGGGCAACCGCCCAGTCTCCGCAACAGCATCTGCTGCCTGCCGGGACGGCGGTCGTCTTCGTCATGGATGGGAGCTTGGACGCCGGCCGACGCGAAGGCGACGTCGTCTCCGTCCACCTGCGCGACGCCCTCATGCTCGACGGCACCGTTCTCGCTCCGGCGGGGACGCGTGCTTCCGTGCTCATCGGGGGGACCGACACGCATGACGGCAAGCGGGTTCGCGCATACTCGCTGGATCGCTTCTCCATCAATGCGGGCCTGCTGCCGGTGAAATCGGCCGGTCCCATCGTCCCGCCGCTCGCGGCCGGCACGGAGATCCCGGCGACGACGCTCGCCGCGGTCGACCACGTCGGCGACCGCTGGTCGATCCGGGTGCCGTTCCCGTTCCAGCTCACCGGCGATCAGCCGGCATCGGCGTACACCCCAACCCCGGCACGCACTGCATCGCCGAAAATGCAGATGAAGCGCGAGCCTAGCCCGACGCCGACTCCACAGCCGTCACCGTAGGCGACGAAGATACCGGCGGGCGAAACGCGAACGGCGACGCATGATACGTCGCCGTTTTTCTTTGCTGTTCGCCCTCGCGCTTGCGGCGTCGGCGCTGCCTGCACCGGCCGGAGCGGCCGATCCCACGCCGGCTCCCGCGCCGACGGCGGCACCCGCGCCGAGCGCCGCCGAAGCAGCGTTCCTGGCGAAGATCATGCGCGACCTTCCGAAGCGCTATCCGACGACGCAGTCCGCGATGAGCGCGGGCTACGTCCGCTACACCAACGAGGACGAGACGGGCGCGATCAGCTACGTCAACACGAAGGCGTGGAACACGACCGATCTCAACGTCCCCGCACAGCTCTGGTACGACGTCAATGGGCGGCTGATCGGCGCTGATTTTAGCGTGCGACGCGACGCGGAAGCGACGCCGGCGCCCAAACCCGAGCGGCCGTCCATCTTGGGGATCGATCCCAAACGCACGATCTCGATCGGCGCGCACGTGCACGTCGTCACGTGCGACAAGGCGACGGGCAAGTGCGTGTACGGTAAAGCCGTCGGCGCGAAGAAGTATGCCGCCGTGGGCGACGTCGAGCACCCGACGGCCGACGGCTTGGTGAAGACCGGCGCGGTGAAAGACGCGGCCAGCGTCACCGCCGTGTTCCTTTATCCCGCGATCTACGACGTCCCGGTGTGGGTCGTCCCGAACCCGCTGGGCCAGTTCGCCGACAAGAACCCCAACGTCGTCCCGAGCCCGCACGCGGGCAAGGGCGAAGACGACCCCATGTAGTGAAGTTCGTTGCAGTGCTGGGCGTGCTCTGCGTGCTCACGGCGCAGGCGCCCTCGCCTGCGCCGACGACGTTGCCTGAGATTGGGCGGACGCGCGCGAAGGGTTTCTGCACGACACTTCGTGACAACGTCGCGCCGTCGGTGCTCGGGCTGATGAAAACGGACGAGCTGATCGGCGCGAGTCATCGTGCGCTGCTGAAGATGGCGCACGATACCAGCTCGCCCAGAGAGCTCGAGCTCGATCAAGTCTACGCCGGCAAAGTCGTCCTCGCGATGGCGCACAATCTCGGCGTCATCAAGAAGATGCTGGCCGACGAAAAACGCTTCCCCAAGACACCCGTCACCGACGACGACCGGTTCGCGCTGCTGCTGAAGGCACAGCTGCAAGCCGCCGCCGACCGCCAGAACGTCGCGCTCAACCATGTCAACGGCATCTTGGAAGCCAACGCGATGGGACAGATGCGCACCGACATCTCGTCGCAAATGTCGAGCGCCGTCGCGGAACCGAGCAAGAAGTCGTCGGATCCCGATGCCGATCGTTTTCTCGGCGCATCGTCGCTGCCCGGCTCCGGCCCGAACGGACTGTTCGACCGCGGTGCGCCGATCGCAAAAACACCGGGCAACACGATTTGGGACAAGCTCGCGCTGGACGTCGAGTACCAGCAAGCGCGCATCGCAGGCGCGGAGCAAACGCTCACGCCGACGGTCGTCGCAGCAGCCGCAGCGTGCAGGGGCGACGCCCCGTCACCCGCGCCGAGCGTGAGGCCCTAGCTCACTCGTTGGACCAGTAGTCCTTCAGCGCTTTGCCGCGGCTCGGGTGGCGCAGCTTGCGTAACGCCTTCGCTTCGATTTGGCGGATGCGCTCGCGCGTCACGCCGAACTCCTGACCGACTTCCTCGAGCGTGCGCTGGTGGCCGTCTTCGAGGCCGAAGCGCAGCACCAGCACCTTGCGCTCGCGCTCGGTGAGGTTCTTGAGGACGTCCTGCATCTTCTCTTTGAGGAGCATGACGGACGCGGCTTCGGCCGGGGCGACGGCTTCCTGATCTTCGATGAAGTCGCCCAGATGCGAGTCTTCTTCTTCGCCGATCGGCGTTTCGAGCGAGATCGGTTCCTGCGAGATCTTGATGACCTCGCGGACCTTCTCCGGCGTGAGCCCCATCTCGTTGGCGATCTCTTCAACGGTCGGATCGCGGCCGAGCTCTTGGAGGAGCTGGCGGCTGATCTTGATCAGCCGGTTGATCGTCTCCACCATGTGGACCGGAATGCGGATCGTGCGCGCTTGGTCGGCGAGTGCGCGCGTGATTGCTTGGCGGATCCACCACGTCGCGTACGTCGAGAACTTGTAGCCTTTACGATAATCGAACTTTTCGACCGCGCGAATCAGCCCGAGATTGCCTTCCTGGATGAGGTCGAGGAAGAGCATGCCGCGGCCGACGTACTTCTTCGCGATCGAGACGACCAGCCGGAGGTTCGCCTCCGTGAGCTTGCGCTTGGAGTCTTCGCCTTCGAGCACGACGTGGTTGTCGGCCGTGCCGTTCTTGAGCGCTTCTTTCTCACCGGCTTCGATCGACATCGCCAGCCGGCGCTCGTCGTCCATCGAGAGGAGCGGGACGCGGCCGATCTCCTTGAGATACATCCGGACCGGGTCGTCGAGGG
>JAXDMA010000329.1:0-5145 GCA_034666305.1 Vulcanimicrobiota bacterium | reverse complement strand
GGCGGCTTCATGGCGACTTGGCTCATGGGACACAGCGATCGCTTCGCGGCCGGCGTGTCGATGCGCGCCGTCAATGATTTCATCAGCGAGATCGGCGCGTCCGACGTCGGCTGGTTCCTGGAGCGGGAGCTGCAGATGAAGTACACGGACGACGCGGGCCGCAAGCTGTTCGAGAACTCGCCCATGCGCGGCGCGCAGTCGATCGCGGCGCCGCTGCTGGTGGAGCACAGCGAGCGCGACTATCGCTGCCCGATCGATCAGGGCGAGCAGTTGTTCACGCTGCTGCGCCGCATCGGCCGAACCGACGCGGAGTTCGTGCGCTTCACGGACACGGGCCACGAGATGTCGCGCAGCGGCAAGCCGCGCAGCCGCATCCTGCGCCTGCGCGCGATCGCCCACTGGTTCATCCGCCACCTCAAGCCGGTGGGCATCGCGGCGGAAGCCGACGAGGCGGGCGCGCTATTCCGCCCGCTCGCGGGCGAAACAGCGCTCGACGCGGCGCAATGATCGCGCTCGCAGTCGCCCTCGCCTTCGCGGAGCCTGGCCAGGCGGCGTCGACGTGCGGCCCCGCGACGGAGTTCGTAGGCACGATCTGCACGCCGGCCGGCGCGGGCGTGCATCCGGCCATCGTCGTGCTCGGCGGTTCGGGCGGCGGCGATCGTTTGCGCGGGATCGCGGTGCGTTTCGCCGCTCGCGGCTACGTTGCGGCGTCGGTCGCCTATTTCGGGGTCGCCGGTCTCCCGCCGAGCCTGGACGAAATCCCCGTCGAAACGGTCAGCACGGCGATCGGCGCGCTTGCGAAGCGACCCGACGTCGATCCCGCGCGCATCGGCGTGTTCGGCGACTCGAAAGGCGGGGAGCTTGCACTTCTCGCCGCGTCGACGGATGCGCGGATCCATGCGGTCGTCGCTGTGGTCCCCAGCCCGTTCGCGTGGCAGGGCGCGGGTTTCGGTTCGTCATGGACCATATCGGGCAAGCCTGTTCCGTACGTGTTGCTCGACCGGCCGCGCCGCGGGACGCGCTCGAGCTTCGGGGCGCCGGCGGACATGCGCAGCGTGTACGATGCTTCGATGCAGCTCCATCGCGGCGCGATCGCCGGAGCGATGTTCGCGTTGGAGAAAATCGCCGGCCCGCTGCTGCTGCTTGCGGGCGACGACGACGGCGTTTGGGACTCTCCCGCACAGTGCGAGCTCGCGATGGCGTACCTGCGCACGCATCCGCACCCGTACGCGGACGAATACTTCCACTACGCGCACGCGGGCCACGCGTTTCT
Organism: Vulcanimicrobiota bacterium; assembly: GCA_034666305.1. Classification (GTDB taxonomy): domain Bacteria; phylum Vulcanimicrobiota; class Vulcanimicrobiia; order Vulcanimicrobiales; family Vulcanimicrobiaceae; genus Vulcanimicrobium. Next base: position 3,872 of record JAXDMA010000329.1, on the reverse strand, counting down.
GTTCGCGTCCGCGGATCAACCCCAGGCGGAAACGCGCTTCGGCGGAACCCCGCGCGGCAACGTTGACGCGGGCGCGAGGGCCTGGAGCAAGATCGACGAGTTCCTCGGCCGCATGAGCAGTCGATAGGGCGGTGTCACTGCCTGCGCCACCTCGCAGCGTACGGCAGCACGAACATGTAAAGGCCCGTGAGCGCGAGCAGCGCCAGCGGGAGAAGCGGTGAGAGATACACCCACATGGCAGGCTTTGCTCCAACGCCCTGGGCGACGAAGATGCCGCTGACCAGTACCACCAAGACGATCGACACCCAGCGGTGTATCTGCCGAATCCAAGCGTTCCAATTCATAAAACCCCCTTTCAAGGCGTTGTGTACGCGAACCACCCCGCGGCCCCCAGGGCAAGGCGCCGACGGCGCGAGCGCGTAGAACCCACGATGCGCCGTCATCTCGCTATTGCTGCCGCCGCCCTCGCCGGAGCGGTGCTCTTGCCTGCCGTGCCCATGTCGGCCCAGGCCGTGCGGACCGTCGACCCGTCGCTGTATGCCGGCCTGCACTGGCGCAACATCGGGCCTTTTCGCGGTGGCCGCGCGGTCGCCGTGAGCGGCGTGCCGGGCGATGCGCGCACGTTTTACATGGGGACCGTCGGCGGCGGTGTGTGGAAGACCGGCAACGCGGGGCGCACGTGGGCGCCGATCATGGACTCGCAACCGGTCGCGTCGATCGGTGCGATCGCGGTCGCACCGCGGGACCCGGAGGTGGTCTACGTCGGGAGCGGTGAGGCCGACATGCGCTCCAACATCCAGCACGGCAACGGGATTTACAAGTCCACCGACGCGGGCACGACGTGGGCGCGGATCGGGCTCGAAGACTCGCGGCAGATCGGCCGCATCCTGGTCGATCCGCGCAATTCCGGTACGCTGCTCGTGGCGGCGCTCGGTCACGCGTACGCGCCCAACGACACGCGCGGCGTGTACCGTTCGGTCGACGGGGGCGCGACCTGGACGCGCACGCTGTTCAAAGACCGCGACACCGGCGCGATCGATCTCGCGAGCGATCCGTCGATGCACACGGTGTACGCATCGCTGTGGCAAACGCGACGGCCGCCGTGGAGCGTGTACCCGCCCTCGTACGGGCCGGGCAGCGGGTTGTACAAATCCACCGACGGCGGCGTCACGTGGAATCAGCTGCAGGGACACGGATTTCCGTCCGAAGGGCTGGGCAAGATCGGCCTCGCCGTCGCGCCGAGCGATCCGAAACGCGTGTACGCGATCGTCGACGCGAAAGCGGGCGGGCTCTATCGCAGCGACGACGGCGGTGACAACTGGGCGCTCGTCGACAAAGACAAACGGCTATGGGACCGCGGCTGGTATTTCTGCCACGTCACGGTCGATCCGCGGAACGCCGACATCGTGTACGTCTCCGACACTGCATTCTATCGCTCGACCGACGGCGGCAGCACGTTCACCGCGATCAAAGGCTCGCCGGATGGCGATGATTTTCAGGGGCTCTGGGTCGATCCGACGGAGCCCGCGCGCATGATTCTCACGAGCGACCAAGGCGCGGTGGTCAGCATCGACGGGGCGAAAACGTGGAGCTCGTGGTTCAACCAGCCGACGGCGCAATTCTACCGCGTCGCGACCGACAACGCGTTTCCGTACCGCCTTTACGGCGCGCAACAGGATAGCGGCGCGGCGATGATCGTCTCGCGCAGCGCCCACGCCGGCATCCAAGAGCGCGACTGGCGCCCGATCAACGCGGGCGGCGAAAGCGGGATGATCGCACCCGATCCACGCGACACCAACGTCGTGTACGGCAACACCGCCGTGCGCGAATATCTCGATACCGCGCAGACGCGTACCCTCTCGCCCACGACCGCGCGCCCCGGCACGTGGCGCGCGGAGTGGACGCAGCCGCTCGCGTTCGGCCCGGACCACGCGCTCTACACGGCGAATCAGGTCGTCTTCCGCTCGCGCGACAACGGCGCGCACTGGCAGACGATTTCGCGCGATCTTTCACGTCCGCACGCCGGCGTGCCCGCGACGCTCGATCCGACGACGGCGAAGGATGCCGACTCGGCCGAACCGCGCGGCGTCGTGTACTCGCTGGCGCCGTCTCCGCTCCGAGCGAACGTCCTGTGGGCGGGCACCGACGACGGCCTCGTCCATCTGACGCGCGACGGCGGCAAGACGTGGCGCAACGTCACGCCCCCGGCGGTGACGCCGTGGAGCCACGTCGACACGATCGAGGCATCGCGATTCGACGAGCGCACCGCGTACGTCGCCGTCGACCGCCACCGGCTCGACGACGACGCGCCGTATCTCTATGTCACGCACGACGCGGGCCGCACGTGGCGCGCCGCGACGAGCGGGATCGGCCCGACGAGTCACGTCTGGGTGGTGCGCGAGGATCCGCGGCGGCGCGGACTGCTGTACGCCGGGACGGAAACCGGCGTGTTCGTCTCGTTCGACGACGGCGCCGCGTGGCAATCGCTGCGGCTCAACATGCCCGTCGCGTCCGTGCACGACATCAGCGTGCACGGCGACGATCTCGCGATCGCGACCCACGGCCGCGCGTTCTGGATCCTCGACGACGTGACGCCGTTGCGCCAACTCGCGGCGAACGCGGCGCCGGATGCGCGCCTGTTCGCGCCGGCTGATGCCGTGCGCACGCGGCCGTACAACGACGAAGCCGAATCCTCGCCGCCCGAGGTGCCGATGGGTGAGAACCCGCCGTTCGGTGCGCCGATCGATTATGTCGTGCCGGCGGGCGAACACGGCGTCGTCGGGCTCGTGATCGCAAATGCGGCGGGCCGCATCGTGCGCGCGTGGTCGAGCACGGACGCGGTCACGCCGGTCGATCCCAACAGCGTGCCGTATCCGGCGTACTGGCTGGTGCAGCCCGCGCGGTTGGCGGCGGAGCCCGGAATGCACCGCTTCGTGTGGGACTTCCACTCCGCCACGACGTCGTCGGGCCGCCGCCGCCGTGGCGGCGGGGGACCGTTCGTGCCGCCTGGGCGCTATGCGGTTCACCTCACCGTCGGCGGTCGCACGCTGATCCAGCCGCTGACGATCCGGCGCGATCCGCGCATCCACGCGACCGATGCCGACCTCGTCGCACAGTACGCGCTCGCGCACGACGTCGACGCGCTCCTCGCGCGCGTGCAGCGCGCGGTCACGCAGGCCGCGGACGCGCGCAAGAAGCCGGGCGCGGACGTCGCGAAGATCAACGCGGTCGCCGGCGCACCCGGCACGACGAGCTTCACGACGCTGAGCTGGTACGCGAGCGCGCTGAACGATTTGCTCGGCTCGATCGAAAGCGCCGACTCCGCGCCGACGGCCGACGAACGCGCCGCCTGGGCGTCGCTGCGCCCGAAATCCGAAGCGGCGCTGCTCGCGTGGACCGCGGTGTTAAAGTGAGGCGCGAAGCGACAAGCGCTCGACCGAGCTGACGAACTCACGGGCGCGCGCGCGCAAAGCATCGCCCTCGGCGAGCAAGAGGTTTCCGCCGATCAGCAGCATCGTATCGGTGCCGTAGAAGTCGAGCAGCTCGTCGACGCGATCCAGTCGCATGCCGCCGGCGGGAACCGGCAGCGCCGGACGCACGTCGCCCCAGGGTGCGCGCGCCGTCGCCGCGAGCGCGCCGCATTCATCCTGCGAGTATCCGAAACGGCCGCCGTAGTTGACGAAGATCGGCGCGTCCGCACCGAAGAGCCGAAGGATGCGGCCGAACAGCAGCGACGGTGCGATGCGCGCGTTGCCGCCGAACGACGGATGCGCGAGGTAGACGAACTCAGGGAACTCGTCGACGAGGTCGGCGAAGGCGGGCAAGCCGACGACCATCGGCGCGACGAGCACGACGCGCACGCCCGCGTCGCG
>JAXDMA010000328.1:0-15782 GCA_034666305.1 Vulcanimicrobiota bacterium | reverse complement strand
CCGTGCGGCAAGCATGGCGCGCGGTACATCCGACCGCTCGCGCACGTCGACATGATGGCGGCGGCGCAGCCGTTCGTGTCGGGAGCCATCTCGAAGACGATCAACCTGCCGCAAACCGCGACCATCTCCGACGTCAAAGAAGCCTACCGCTACTCCTGGGAAAAGATGGTCAAGGCGGTGGCGCTCTACCGTGACGGCTCGAAGCTCTCGCAGCCGCTCGCGGCGAGCTACGACGTCGGCGGCCCGGAAGAAGCCGACGTCCCCCAAACCGCGTATGAAAGCGCAATTCGCGTGGCGGAACGCGTCGTGTACCGCTACATTGCAAAGCGCCGGCGTATGCCGGATCGCCGCAGCGGGTACACGCAGAAGGCGGTGGTCGGCGGGCACAAGGTCTACCTGCACACCGGCGAGTACGCCGATAATTCGCTCGGCGAGATCTTCATCGACATGCACAAGGAGGGCGCCGCCTTCCGCAGCTTGATGAACAACTTCGCGATCGCGGTGTCGCTCGGGCTGCAGCACGGCGTTCCGCTCGAGGAATACGTGGACGCGTTCACGTTCACGCGCTTCGAACCCAACGGGCCGGTCGTGGGCCACAGCAACATCAAGATGGCGACGTCGATTCTCGACTACATCTTCCGCGAGCTCGCGGTGAACTACCTCGGCCGTTACGACCTCGCACAGGTGCAGCCGTCGCAGTCGGTCGACGCGATGGGCCCGGAACCGGAGTACGTTGCCGAAGAGATCGGCGACGTGCACTACGTCTCACCGACGGATCTCGGTCCGAAGGCGAGCACGCCGATCGCGCCCGCCGTTCCGACGCGCGTTCCCGAACCGGTCGGCGCGGTCGCGCTTGCACCATCGCCGGCAGCGGCGGGCATCGTCGTCAAGGGCCAGATCGTCGCCGCAAAAGCACGCGAAGCCATTGCGAAGGGCTACGCGGGCGACGCATGCACGCAGTGCGGACAGTTCACACTGGTGCGCAACGGCACGTGCCTGAAGTGCGACAGCTGCGGCACAACGAGCGGCTGTTCGTAAAGGCGGAGCAATAGGCCTCAACCGGGGCATCGAGGAGCGGGGCCGAAGTCGGCCTCGCTCTTTTACTTGGTCCGCTGAGATCGAAGAACTCTATTCACACCGTAATCCCAGTAGAAACGTACGCTACACCGGAATATCAAAGTGGAACACATCGTCACGCGAACCCAACGACTCATAAAGTGCGACCGCGGGAGCGTCTGGCGGGTCCGCCTGAACGAAGATCACGTAGACGCCGAGTTCGCGAGCGATTCGCCGCAGCGCGCGGATGAGGTCCGTGGCAATGCCGCGACGACGATGCTGTTGGGCCACGGCGAGATCGTAGATGTACGCTTCACTACGCTCCTGTTCAAACTTCGCAAGCACGTACGCGACTAACCCTCCGACGGGAGCGCTCGTTTCGTTGTACGCACTAAGGACGATCACATCGGGGCGGTCAAGGAGCGTACGTAAGTACGCATCCGACGGTGGCCGCGACTCATAGTTCTCTGAATCCTCGAAGGCCTCAGAAAACATCGCTGTAAGCTCACGCATGGCAGGCACGTCGCGGCCGGTCAGGCGTCGAATATTGCAAGCCATCGCCAGAGCACCTTTGGTTCGGACCGTATCAACGCCTATAAAGGTGCGGGCGTTCGCGGACCTGGGGATCCGTCTCCGGATCACCTCGCCTTTTCGGCCGGCATGCAGGGCTGGACTTTTTCGCGTCGCCATATATGCGGTTCAATGGCCGAAGTCGTCGATACGGTCGAGCTCGAGGCACTTGCCGCGTCGGGGTCGCTATGGCCGGCGCCGCCACGGTCGGAGAGATCATCGACGCAGCTTTCCCCGGCCTGCTTGGGCTCATCGACGGCGCCGATCCACACGGCGTACCTACCGCCCGCACACCGGCATGCTGAGTTCAGGAGATACTGGTCCGAATGAATGCAGCCGATCTGTGGCACATGATTTTGGCCGCGCCAGCCGATGCCGATCTCCGGGCCAAATACGTCCAAGCGCTGGTCCAGGCCGGCGATCGGCGTGCCGAGATATTCTCTTTGTCCGCGGAATACAAGCGGCTTCGATCGGAGAGTTACATCGATCGCGCGCAGGTCTTGAAGCCGCGCCTCGACTCGTTGATTGCCGACTGGCGCGCGAATCTTTCCGGCCGTTCCGGCACATGGCCCGGCGAGATCGAATTCGTCGAGGGATGGCCCGTCGAGCTGACGATCGCGGCTGCGGATTTCGCGCGGCACGCTGAAGAAATCGTCGCTACGCTACCGGTGCGGCACCTGAATCTCCGTGCGGTCAGCGAGTTGCCTGCCGTATTCGAGGTGCGGCAGCTCCGCCAAATCGCCTCACTGGGCGGCAGCAAGCAGATGTGGTCGGACGATGCGATCCGCGCGCTGGCGGGGTCCACCGAGCTTCCTGCGCTGCGCTGGCTGGATCTCTCGCACGGCGGCATCACCGAACCCCAGGTTGAGATCCTCGCCGCCTCACCAGCCTTGAGAACGGTCAAAGTGATCGACCTCTCTGAAAATCCGGCACGCGACCCGGTTGATGGGGCGGCGGGAGCAGGCTGGGATTGGATGAGCGGAAAGATCGAGTTTGATTCGATCAACTTGCCGGAGTTCGGTGTCGAGCTCGAGCGCCTGCACGGCGAGATCCCGTGGCTGCACGCGCTCCGGACGTTTCTGGAAGCCTATCCGCCCAGCCGATATAGCTTTTGATCTCGCACCCAAGCACTCGACACTGTAACTGGAGTACTGCGCAGCATGAAGTCGATTCCATTGCGTCTGCTCGCGATTGCCGTTGCGATCGTCTTCGCTGCGCTCCCCGCGCAGGCGGCGGATCTCGGAACGCTCGACGGCACGTGGCAGGGAACCCTCGCCGTCGTGCCCGTGCCCAACTCGCCCGGTCCGACACATACATATACCATCCGAATCGTCATCGCCGGTGTGAATGCGAGCGTCTTTACGCAGAGCGTGAGCGACGGCCCATTTCGAGCGGTGAAGCCGGGCTTATTCAGAGTGGCGCGGCTCGGACCGAACGGCGTCGTCCTCGCCATGGAGCAAGGCCAGGATAACGAAGGCACCTGGGTCGAGACGTGGGCGTACGTGGTAACGCTGAAGTCCCCTGATACGCTCATTGCAAACTTCTACCGTGTCGTAAACAATGTCGATCTTCCGCTGAGCGTCGATCACAGCAAGTTTTCGGAGGCCCAAGCGGGAGAACTCTCGCGCACGAAATAGGGAAGCCAAGCCGTACCCGAAAACCGGTCACGACCCTTCTTGATCTCCGCAATGCCGACGGTAGTCGCGCGACGGAGAGGACTGCATCGTTCAGGCCGTCAAGCAGGGTCGATGGAGATTCACGCTGTTGCAACCGACAGCGCACCGGACGCGCTGGGTCCGTACTCGCAGGCGATTCGCTGCGGCGACATGGTATACGTGTCGGGTCAGCTGCCCGTCGTTCGCGCGACCGGAAAGCTGATCGACGGCGGGATTCGCGCGCAGACGCTGCAGCTGTTCGAGAACCTCCGCGCTATCCTCGAAGCCGCCGGCAGTTCCCTCGCGAACGTCGTAAAGGTGACGGTCTTCATCGCGGAATGGAGCGACTTTTCCGCGTTCAACGAAGCCTATTCAGAGTTGTTCGAAGCGCCCTATCCCGCGAGGTCGACGATCCAGAATTCGCGCTCGTCGGCGCCGACGTGATCGCCGCGATTCGCACGCCTTGATCGACGATCCCCCGAGCGTCGATTATCTCGAAGCGGGGTCATCCGGTCCCGCGGTTATGCTGATCCATTCCAGCGTATCCGGTGCACGACAGTGGCGCCGGCTGATGGACGATCTGAAAGATCGATACCGTGTTCGAGCCGTAAACCTCTATGGATACGGCAAGACGCCGCCGTGGCCGCCGGAAACGCCGCAGTCGCTCGACGATCAAGCGCGTCTTGTCGAGGCCGCGCTGCCCGCGGACGCCGACCAGATCCACCTTGTCGGTCACTCGTTCGGCGGGTCGGTCGCAATGAAAGTTGCGGCGCGACAGAGGCATCGCATCGCGAAGCTCGTCCTGCTCGAGGCAAACCCTTTCTTTCTCCTCGCGCAAGCCGGCCGTGTCGATGCATTCGCCGAGGCTATGGAACTGCGCGATTGCATCAAGCATTTTGGATCGCTCGGTGAGTGGACGACTGCAGCCGAACGATTCGCCGACTATTGGACCGGCGACGGGACGTGGCGCGACATGTCGTCCGAGCGGCGCACCGCTTTCGCAGAAGCGCTCAAACCGAATTTCCATGAATGGGACGCGGTGCTCAACGAAACGACGTCGCTCGACGACTGGACCGCCCAACTGCCGCCGGCCACTTTGCTGGTGTGCGATCCGGGCACCGTGCGGCCGATACGGGAGCTCAACGCACTCCTGCGCAGGTCTCGTCCAGCCTTGGCGTACGAAGAGGTGCGGGGAGCCGGACACATGGCACCGCTGACCCGCCCGGATATGATAAATCCTCTGGTCGCTGCATTCCTGGACGACCGACATTAGCGGCGCACATTAGCGTTTGCTGAGCCGGTGTTCGCCGGAGCGCGATTCCAATTTTTCTCCAAGATGCGCACGGTATCGTCCGGCACATGTCGTCCATCGTCAGCGCTCGCGTCGACTCCATCAGGTCGCTCGCCGAGCCAAGCGTCAGCAAGGTTCCTCATGTTACTCTCGCGTTCTGGATCGTGAAGATCTGTGCGACGACGCTCGGCGAGACCGGCGGCGACGCGCTTTCGATGACGCTGAACCTCGGTTACGCGATCAGCACGCTGGTCTTCGTGGGTTTCTTGTCGGTAACGCTCGGGGCGCAGCTGCTGACGACGCGCTACCGCCCGACGCTATACTGGCTCGTCGTCGTCGCGACGACGACCGTCGGCACCACGACGTCCGACTATCTCGACCGCACGCTTGGGCTCGGCTACGTCAAATCATCGGTCATGCTGTTTTGCGCGGTGATCGCGGTGCTGGCGATCTGGCGGACGGTGAGCGGCACGATCGCGGTCGATAAGATCACGAGCCGCACGAACGAGTTCTTCTACTGGCTCACGATCGTCGTGTCGAATACGCTGGGGACGGCACTGGGTGATTTCACCGCGAGCACGACCGGACTCGGGTTCGAACGCGGCGCGCTCGTGTTCGGCGCGCTGCTCGCCGTCGTCGCGGCGGCGCGTTACCTGACGAAGATCCCAGGCGCGATCTTGTTTTGGGCGGCGTACGTTCTCACGCGGCCGCTCGGCGCGACGCTGGGGGACACGCTGACGAAATCGCACGAGGCCGGCGGGCTCAATCTCGATCGGATAAGCTCCTCGCTGGTGATCGCGACCGTCATGGCGCTCATCGTCGCGGCCACCGTCAGGGGCGTTCCGACAGCCGGTCGCCGGCGCAGCGAGCCGGCGTCCTGTTGCACACGCTGAAGTCTCCCAGGCCGCCTCATTTGGGGTATCGAGCGTGATATGCCAATGAATGTGCGCCCCGGAACGCTGGCGGCTGTAGTCTGCATCGTCGTGGTCGGCTTCGCGATCGGGGCGTGGCTCGCGATTCGCACGCTCGGTCCCGCCGCGCAATCGCAGCGGGTCACCGTTGCTAGCAGCACCGTTGCGGCGCAGCCCGTCCAAACCATGGCGCCCCGCCCCGCGCGTACCGCCGCGCCCACGGCGACTCCCACTCCTGTGTCCACCGCCGCGTCAACGGTCGCCCCGCCCGCAAGCACGACGAGAACCATCCCGAACCCGGCGCCGCAAGGCTCGTGGCAACTCGACGAAGCGAACGTCCAAGTCGGCACGATCCGCTGGGTCGGAAGCGCAGCGGTCGCCGGCGACAAGACGATCGCCTTCACCCTGCACAAACAAAGCGTCGGGGGCCGCGCCGCCGTGCCGTGCGAGCAGCAAACCGTCTTGCACGCTGCGTTCGCGCCAAATGCGGCGCCACAAACGGTTTCGTACCAAGAGGTGAACTGCAACGGGGTCGCGTCGAGCGGCGAAGTGCACGTCACGAGCTTCTCTGGTAACGGCTCGTCCTTTAGCGGGAGTTTTTCGCAAGACGGCGTGAACCTCGGGACGTTCACCGCACGGAAACTCTGACGCTTCGTCGTAGAGTCCACGCGTGCCCGAACTGCCCGACGTCGTCGCATACGTAAGCGCGCTGGAGGATCGCATCGCCGGTCAGCCCGTCGAGCGCATTCGGCTCGCAAATCCCTTTCTGCTCCGGACGGCGCAACCGCCGATCTCGGACGCGGACGGTCGCATTGTGCGCGAACTCCGGCGCATCGGCAAGCGCATCGCTATCGGCCTGGACGGCGAACTTTGGCTCGTGTTTCACCTCATGATCGCGGGACGATTTCACTGGCGTCCTGCGGGCGCGAAACTCGCCGGACGAAACGCTCTCGCAGCGATCGACTTTCCCAACGGCTCGCTCGTGCTCACCGAAGCCGGCACGAAGCGCCGCGCATCGTTACACGTGTTGAGCGGCGAGGATGCCCTACGCTCCATCGATCCCGGCGGCATCGACGTGTTCTCGACCGATCTCGCGTCATTTCGCGCCGCGCTGACCGCCGAGAATCACACGCTGAAGCGGGCGATGACCGATCCTCGCACGCTGAGCGGGATCGGCAACGCCTACTCCGATGAAATCCTCCACGCTGCGAACCTGTCGCCGATTCTGCTGACGCACAAACTCAAACCGGCCGAATGGGAGCGCCTGTTCGACGCGACTCGCAGCACGCTAAAGCGCTGGGCCGACCGCTTCACGGCCGAGGCGAAAACGAGGTTTCCTGAGCACGTGACCGCATTTCACGACGACATGGCTGTCCACGGCCGATTTGGAAAGCCGTGTCCCACATGCGGGCAAACGGTGCAGCGCATCCGCTATGCCGACAACGAGACGAACTACTGCGCGCGCTGTCAGACCGGCGGAAAGATCCTCGCCGACCGCGCGCTTTCGCGACTGCTTCGCGCCGACTGGCCGCGAACGCTGGATTAGCGGTCGATGGTCGCCATGCCCGCGACGCTGTTGCGGTCGCCGGCGACGCGATCGGCAATGCCTTCGAGCTCACGCAAGTCCTCTGCGCCGAGCTTGAGCGCGATCGCGCCCGCGTTCTCGTCGACGCGCGCGGCCTTCGTCGTGCCGGGGATGGGGACGAGATGTTCGCCGCGGCTCAGCACCCAGGCGAGGGCGACTTGCGCCGGCGTCGCGCCGTGCTTCGCGGCGATCGCGCGCACCGTTTCGACCAGTGCGGCATTACGGCCCACGTTTTCATCGGCGAAGCGCGGCAGGGTGCGGCGGAAATCGTCCTGCGCGAGCGCCTTCGCGTCGACGGTGCCGGTGAGAAAGCCGCGCCCGAGCGGGCTGTACGGCACGAAGCCGATGCCGAGCTCGCGCACGGCCGGCAGCACTTCGCGTTCGACGTCGCGCGACCACAGCGAGTACTCGCTCTGCACCGCGGCGATCGGGTGCGTGGCGTGCGCGCGGCGGATCGTCGCCGCCGACGCCTCGGAGAGGCCGAGGTGACGCACCTTTCCCGCCGCGACGGCCTCGGCCATCGCGCCGACCGTCTCCTCGATCGGCACGTTCGGATCGACGCGGTGCTGGTACCAGAGGTCGACGTAGTCGACGCCCAAGCGGCGCAGCGAGCCCTCGAGCGCACGTTTTGCGTTTGCGGGCGATCCGTCGACGGCATTGAGCCGGCGGTCGCCGTCGAAGGCGAAGCCGAATTTGGTCGCGAGCTGCACGCGGTCGCGGCGGTCGCGGATCGCCGCGCCGACGACCTCCTCGTTCCGCAGGGGTCCGTAGATCTCGGCGGTGTCGATGAACGTGATCCCGATGTCGATCGCATGCCGGATCGCTTCGGTCCCGGACTCCTCCGCCGGCGGCCCGTACGCGAAGGAAATGCCCATGCAGCCGAGACCGAGCGCGGAGGTCTCGAGGTCGCCGAGGTGCCGTCGGGGGATGGTCGTCGTCATACGTCCCTTGTACCGCACCGGCAGTGGGACAATCCTATCCGGTTTGCGGCGCAGGCGATTCCGAACCGATGCGAAGCAAGTTGCCGTGCGGATCGGTGACGGAGAACTCGAGGATCTCGTAGTCGGTCTGTTCCGGCGCCTTCATGGGCGCGATGCCTTGCGCGAGATACTCGGCGTACAACGCGGCGGCGTCTTCCACCCACAGATAGCACGACGTGTTCTTGGACAGCTCAGGATCGTCGCACGCCCAGAAATGAATTTCGCCGTCGTCACGTGAGACGATCAGATACTCGTCCGGCCAGCGATCGTCTTCGACGAACCCAAGCCGGGCGTAGAACTCGGACGTCACGTCCAAATCCAGCGAGGGCAGAATCGGGACCGCCTCTTTGATTTGCACCTTGTTGGCCATGCGCCGGGTTATGCGCCTTCGGGCGGGTGGAATACTGCGAGGAGTCTCACGATGCGTGTTGCCGTAATCGGGGCCGGCGGGGTAGGGGGTTATTTCGGCGGCCGCCTCGCCGCCGCGGGGTCGGACGTGACGCTCGTCGCGCGCGGCGCCCATGGCGATGCGATACGAGCCAATGGCTTGCGCATCGAAAGCGGGCATGGCGACGCGGTCGTAGCCGCCAAGACCGTCGAGGACCCGGCGCGGATCGGTCCCGTCGATGTCGTGATCGTCGCGGTCAAACTCTGGGACACGCAGGCCGCGGCTGAGTCGATCGCACCGCTGCTGCACGACGAGACCGCGGTCATCTCCCTCCAAAACGGCGTCTCCAAGGACAAAACACTGCGCGGTATCGTCGGGGACGAGCACGTGATCGGCGGGATGGCCTACATCGCGGCGGTCATCGACCGTCCCGGCGTCATCCGGCACACCGGTGCGATCCAGCGCCTCGTCGTAGGCGAATACGGCGGTCGGCGCACCGCTCGCGTCGATGCATTCGTGGACACGTGTCGTGCCGCCGGGATCGACACGGTGCTCAGCGACGACGTCGAGCGCGCGACTTGGGAGAAGTTCGTGTTCCTCGTCGGCCTGAGCGGCGCGACGAGCGTGATCCGGCAGCCGATCGGCGTGATTCGCGCCGACGCGCACGCGCGTTCGCTGCTTCACGAGCTACTGCGCGAAACCGTCGACGTGGGACGCGCCCAGGGCGTCGGCATCGACCCGAACTACGCTGCCGATCGCCTCGCGTTTTGCGACACGCTCGCCCCCGCGACGACGTCCTCGATGCACGGCGATCTCGAGCGCGGAAAGCGCCTGGAGCTGCCGTGGCTGCAGGGGACGGTCGTCGACCTGGGACGCGCCGTAGGCGTGAACACGCCTGCGAGCGCATTTGTTCGCGACGCGTTGTCGGTCTACGTCAATGGAAAGCCGGCGGGCTAGCGCTTCGGAGGAATCCCGCGCGGTGTGAGTCAATCGCGGCTCCATGCTTCGCATCATGTGTTCTTCTGCTCTTGCCGTCGGTATTGTCGCGATGTCCGCACTGACGACCGCCGTGCCGGCGTCTGCTTCGCCGAACCCCTGCACGCTCGTCACCACCGCGGAGGCTACCACCGCGATGGGCGTCACGTCGCTGCCCGGCAAGCCCCACACCAGCCGACGGAGCTCATCGTGCCGCTTCTACTCGGCCGATCACACGAAGAATGTCTTCGTGCAGACGCTTGACGCCGGTGACATGACCGGCGCCGCGCAAATCGGCGGTAAGCCGGTGCCCGGCATCGGCGACAAGGCGCTCTGGGTCGCTGGTTCGATGTACGTGAAAAAGGGCGGCAATTACATGCAGGTCGGACTCTACCGCAACGCCGCCAGCATGCAAAAGATGGACCCCGCGATCATCCCGCTCGCAAAGACCGTCGCCGGCCGTATGTAGCTAGCTATCGAACGATTGCGCTGACGCTGACCTTCGCGAGCTCGAGCGCGGCCAACGCGGCTGCCTCGGCTGCCCCGTCGACCCTCAGGCACAGGTTCGACGCGGACTGCGCGCTGCGCGGCGTCGGGATCATCCTCGCTTGGACGCCCGAGTCGCGCAGCGCCTTCGTGGCGACCATCGTACCAGAGTTGGACGCGAACAGCAGGATGACGTCCATCTACGAATCTGCCGCGGCAAGCTGACGATGCAGTTGCGCACGCAGATCCGCGTTCATCTCCATCTCGCGCGTGAGCGCCTCCGCGGTCTCGCGCGACGTGAAGTCGACCAACTCTTCCAAGCGCTTGAAGAGCGCACCGATCGCGATCGTCAACCAGAACAGCACGCCGCATTCGACGACGACCGCCGCCGCGTGCAGCGCGACACGGTCGATCCCTTCCTCGGGGAACACGTTACCGGGTACGACGAGATCGAGGATGAGGTGGTGGCCGGCGGTCAGCGCTGCCGAAACCGCGATGGGCCGCCAATCGACGAACGCGGCGAGCATCGCGAATATCCCGAAGAAGTACATGTGGTAGTCGATCTGCCAATCGCCGTTCCCGGCCAGACCGCTGAAGTGGCCGCGAGCCGCGAAGACGAAGACGATCGGACCGAACGTCAAGCAGACCGCGATGATCGAACGCAGCGTAAGACCGTCACGGATCCTCCACGCGGCGAGCGTCGCGACGAGCGCGAAGGCGAGCGTCACCGCCATCGGTTCCTGCCAGCGATTGCGCGCGAGGAGCGCGACACCGCCGGCCAAGAGCACGTGGGCCCATGCGACCCAGACGAATATCCTCGTAGCGGTCGCACGAATGCCGCCGAGCGTAAAGGAGCTAGACAAGCGAAAACCCTTCCGTCATAAAGCGTAGCCCCCGGCCTCTACCCTATCGGCAGATGGGGGCGGTGCCTTAAGGGAGCGCGATCCGCCGAAACTCCGCTTGCTGCAGCGGGCGTCCCGCGTGCATCTTGCCCGACGTGTTGTTCACGATGCGCCGCTCCACGAGGTTGCGCCGCATCATGTCCTTGAGCCGCGCGAGCACCGTGAACGGCTTTGCTTTCAAACGCGCCGCGATGGCGTCGACGCTTTGCCACTGATCGGTGAGCACCGGCAGGAGGCGGTCGTCCCAGTTCGACTCGGTCGTCTCGTTCGGCACGCCGAACCCTTACGGCTAGGCGGACGGACTTCCCGCGAGCGCTGCAAGCTTGAGCACCGTGTTCCAGTTGCGTGCCGTGCCGATCCCGAGCTTCCTCTCGATCGACGTGCCCGTGAGCTTCGAGCGCCCCACGCCGTCGGGATAGCTGATGTAGAGGTGCCGCGCGCCCGCGCGGATCACTTCGGGTCCGCGAACGCCGGCCTGCAACGCTGCGACCGCGCTCGCCGCCGGCGCGGCTTTCAAGAACATGACGAGCAGATGGCCCGGATCCTTCCGCGCCTCGTTCGGAAACGGGTTGCGCGCGACGACGTCCGCCCACTCGGCCGGCGACCGCACGAGGAACGCGGCGCTCAATCCGTGCCGCGTCACCATCTCCTTCTCCAGCTGCGTCTCGAGCGCCGCGCCGGCGCGCTTGCCGCCGGAGAACACGGCGTTGCCGCTCTGGAGCAGCGTCCGCACGTCGCGATAGCCGAGCGCGCCGATGAGCTCGCGCAAGTCCGCCATCGCGACCGCCGCGTGGCCGCCGACGTTGATGCCGCGCACCAGCGCGATGTGCACGCTCACATCCGACCGATACCGCCGCATGAAACGGGTCTCCTGGGCGGCGCGCGGAAGGGTGCGCCGTGCGCGCAACGCTCCGTCGCCGCGACTTCACGACGCTTCTTGGGGCCGCGTTCGTGACCGCTGCGCTGCCCGGCTGTTCCAGGAGGTCCGACGCGGTGCCCACGTCGCCCCAAGCTCCGGCATCGTACGACGAAGCGGTTCGCGCCATTCGGGAGCTGATCGCGCGCGACGCCGCCGATCCGGCGATCCTGCCCGCGGCGCTGCCGCGGCTGTACGTGCACGACAAACCCGTGCAGCGCGTCGTCGTACTCTTCCACGGGTTCACCAACTGTCCGCAGCAGTTCGACGAGCTCGCCCGGCGGTTTCACGCGCGCGGCTGCAACGTGTACGTTCCGCGCATCCCTCATCACGGTCTCAAGGATCGCCTGACGCGTGATCTCGCGAACGTCACCGTCGACGAGCTGAAGGACTTTGCTACATGGGCGTTCGCGCTGACCCGCCCGCTCGGCGCGACGGTCAGCGCCCTCGGTCTCTCGCTGGGGGGAACGATGGTGCAGTGGCTCGCACAAACGCAGCCGCTCGACCTCGCCGTACCGATCGCGCCGTTTCTGATCCCCTACCCGCTGCCGCCGGCGATCGGCCAGCCCGCGATGCGGCTGCTCGCGACGCTGCCGAGCATGTACTTCTGGTGGGACTTTCACATCAAGGAGCGATGCTTGCCGCATTACGCGTATCCCGGCTACCCGACGCACGCGCTGGCGTGTCTGGTGTTCTTCGGCAACGTCATCTTTGCGGCGGCCGAGGAGGCCAAGCCCCGCGCCCGCCGCTGCGTGCTCGTGCTGAGCGATCGTGATAACGCCATCGACAGCGGTTCCGCGCGGCACATGACGGCATTGTGGAACAGTCACGGCGCCGGGTACACCGAGCTGCTGCTCACCGGGCTCGGGCCGCGCCACGACGTGATCGATCCTACGACGTATCCGAACGGCCGCACGGCGGTGTATCCGAAGCTGGAGGCCCTGGTATTCGATGAGCGCGCATCGTAACTGGCGCGTGGTCGCGACGGCGCGCGGCTTCGACGGAACGCCGGAGGCCGCGGCGCTGCTGCGCGACGCGGGTTGCGAACTCGTCACGACACCGTACAGCGCCGGGCGCTTCGACTACGAGCTCGGCGGCGACGAGCTCGTCGCGCTGCTGGCCGGCGCCGACGCATACGTCGCCGGCTCCGCGGACGTGTCGCGCTACGTCCTAGAACGTTCGCCGCAACTCAAAGTGGTCTCGCGGCGGGGCGTCGGCTTCGAACGCATCGACCTCGACGCCGCGCGCGAACGCAGCGTGCTCGTCACGATCGCGACGGGAGCGAACCAGCACGCTGTCGCCGACCACGTGTTCGCGCTGCTGCTGGCCGTGGCGCGGGACGTCGTGGACGCAAACCGCAGCATCGTGGAAGGCCGCTGGCAGTCGTTCATCGGACCGGAGCTGCGCGGCAAGACGCTCGGCATCATCGGCTTAGGCCGCGTGGGCAAGGGCGTCGCGCGGCGCGCACGGGGCTTTGCGATGAACGTCATTGCGACCGACCCCGTTCGAGACGACGAGTTCGCGCGCGCCAACGACGTGACGTACGTGCCGCTCGACGAACTGTTCGCACGCTCCGACGCCGTATCCGTGAACGCCTCGCTCAACGACACGACACGCGGCCTCGTCGGCGCGCCCGCGTTCGCGCGCATGAAGGACGGCGCGATCCTGATCAACACGGCGCGCGGCGGAATCGTCGACGAGCACGCGCTCGCGGGCGCGCTGCGCGCCGGCAAGCTGCGTGGCGCGGGCGTCGACGTGTTCGAGCGCGAGCCGCCGGTTGGCTCACCGCTGATCGGCCTGCCGAACATCGTGCTCACGCCGCATACGGCCGCGTACACGCACGAAGCGATGACGGCCGCCAACATGCTCGCCGCCGAGATCGTCGTGGGCTACATGCACGGCCGGCTGCCGCATCCGGACTGCATCGTCGTCGCCCCGGCGACGCTGAAAGATCGCGTCTAGAACAAGTTCCAGAGGTACTGGTTGTACACTTCGTGATGGTATTGCACTTCTTGCGCCTTCACGAACGTGCCCAGGAGACGCGGGCAACGATCGGCGCTGGCCTGCTTGAGGTCGGCATAGCGCTCCTTCACCTCGGCGGTCAGCAGCGACGTCGTCCATTCGGAATTGTTGAAGTTGGCGAGCGCGTCGTAGATGTTGTCGGGGAGATAGCGATCCGCTCCATGCGTCTGCGCAACGCCTTCGAGCCCGGTCTTGAAGACGGCAAGCATGATCATGTATGGGTTCGCGTCCGGCGCGACGGACCGCACTTCGACACGCGAGCTGCGCTCGTTGCCGATCGGAAAGCGCACCATCGAACCGCGGTCGACCGCGGATGCCTTGATCTGATTCGGCGCCTCGAAGTGCGGGTCGAGGCGGCGATACGCGTTGACGCTGGAGTTCATGATCAGACACATGTCGTTGCCGTAGGTGAGGATCCGGTCCGAGAAGTCCCAGGCGAATTTGCTGAGGTTCTCTTTGCCGCCCTTGTCCCAGAAGATGTTCTTGCCGTTCTTGCTCACCGACACGTTGGTGTGCATGCCGTTGCCGTTGACGCCGACGACGGGTTTGGGCAGGAAGCTCGCCGTCATGCCGAGCCGCGTCGCGACCTGTCGGCAGATGAGCTTGTAGAGCTGAATCGTGTCGGCGGCGGCAGTGGCTTCACCGTATGAGTAGTTGATCTCGAACTGCGACGGTGCGACTTCAGGATGGTCCTTCTCGTTCTCGAAGCCCATCGCGCGCTGCACTTCCGCGACCGTGTCGATGAACGTGCGCAGTGGGTCGCCCGGCAGGGAGTGATAGTAGCCGCCGGTATTGACGTATTCGAACGCGCCGGTCTCGTGAAAGCGCTGCTCCGCATCGAGGCCTTGAAAAACGAAGCCTTCGATTTCGTTCGCGGCGTTGAGCGTGTAGCCGTTTTTCTTGAACTGATCGCCGGAGAATTTCTTGAGCACGCCGCGAATGTCGGCGCTGAACGGCGTACCGTCGCGGTCGAGCACCTCGCCGAACACCAGCACCTTGCCGGCGCCGAAGATGTCGGCCGGGCCCCAGTAAAACGCACTCCAGTCGAGCGCTAAGCGCAAGTCGCTCTCACGCTGCGGGGTGAAGCCCCGGATCGACGAGCCGTCGAACGTCAGGTTGTCGGCGGATTTCACCAAGAACTTCTTGTCGTAGTCCAGCATGTGCAGCCGGCCTTCGAGATCCGAAAAGAGCACGGTGACGGCTTTGATGCGCTTCTCGTCGGTCAGGTACTTGATCCGCTGCTCCTGGATCTTGTCCGCGGAGACGCGGTCTCTGCGCGCCTTTTTCGCCTCGAGGTTCAGCTCTTCGAGCTCCCCGTACGGAATAGTAAGATAATCGCGCAGTTCAATCGGCATGGTTGCCCGTTTTGGCGCACTCGGGAGGGCTGCCTTTCGATATTTGGCCAACCCGCCCGGGCCCGGCCTCGCCGCCTCGCGGCGGGTGGCCGCTTGCCGGGTCGGCGGAGGAATACGGACCGTGCGAGCGGCAACGGCGCGCCATGGCAGTAAGCGCACGCACCGCGAAGCGAATCGAGCTCACGTATCGAGGAATCATCCTCGGCGCCGTCATCACGGTGCTGTTCACCGCCGCCAACGTCTATCTCGGCCTCAAGGTGGGGCTCACGTTCGCGACGTCGCTGCCCGCCGCCGTAATCTCGATGGCGATCCTGCGCTTCTTCCGGAACTCGACGATCTGGGAGAACAACATCGTCCAGACGATCGCGTCCGCGGCCGGGACGCTGTCGTCCATCGTCTTCGTCCTGCCCGGGCTCGTAATGATCGGCTACTGGACGGGCTTCCCGTTCTGGCAGTCGTTCGGGATCTGCGCCGTGGGCGGGATCCTGGGCGTCATGTACAGCGTGCCGCTGCGGCGGGCGATGGTGACCGGCAGCGACCTGCCGTATCCCGAGGGCGTCGCGGCTGCCGAGGTGCTGCGCGTCGGCGCCGCCGCGACGAGCCAAGAAGGCGCCGACCCCGCGGCCGTCGCCGAAAATAAAGCGGGCTTCACGACGATCGTCTGGAGCTCGATCGCGAGCCTCGCGTTTT
>JAXDMA010000327.1:0-12450 GCA_034666305.1 Vulcanimicrobiota bacterium | reverse complement strand
TTCTGGGGGAGCGCCCGGGGATCTTCGGCACGGTGGGCATCGCGGCGATCGTCACCGGAATCTTCGTGGCCGCCGGCGCGCGGCTGCACGTTGCTCGCGCGCGCATCTCGGCCGCGTACGGTCTCGCGACCGGCGTGACGATCGCCGCATACACGCTGTGGGACAAGCACGCGGTGAGCGCGCTCGCGATCTCGCCGATCGTCTACGAGGTCGGGCACTTCTGCGTGCGCACGGCGCTCATGGCGCCGCTCGTGTGGCGCGGCGAGCGGCGCCGCGCGCTGGGTCCGACGCTGCGCGCCTACCGCGTCGAACTGCTCGGCGTCGCGGTGCTCTCGCCGCTCGGTTACATCCTCGTGCTCACCGCGCTGGCCGTCGCACCGGTGACCCTCGTCGCACCGACGCGCGAGGTGAGCATCGTGTTCGGCGCGCTGCTCGGCGCCCGGCTGTTCGCGGAAGGCGACGCACGCCGCCGCGTCGTGGGCGCAGCGCTGATCTTCGTCGGAATCGTGGCACTCGCCCGAAGCTGATCGTGCAGCCGTCGACGGCGAGCAGGATTCTCGCGGCGGTTCGAGACTTCAAGGACGCCTATGGCGCAGAACGGGCCGCTCGCCGGCGTGCGTGTGCTGGACTGCTCGACCATGATCGCGGCACCGACGACGGCCGCGATGCTCGCCGATTTTGGTGCGGACGTCGTGAAGCTCGAACGGCCCGGAACGGGCGATCACGCGCGGCGTTACGGCGCGCAGAAAAACGGCATCGGGCTCTATTGGAAGGCGCTCGGGCGCAACAAGCGCAGCGTCGCGTTCGATCTCCACGGCGCGCAGGCGCAAGAGCTGCTGCTGCGCTGGCTTCCGTCGTTCGACATCTTCATCGAGAATTTTCGGCCGGGCACGCTGGAACGCTGGAACCTCGGTCCCGATCGGCTGCTGGCGGCGGCGCCGCATCTCATCATTTTGCGGATGACGGCGTTCGGACAGCACGGCCCGTACCGCGACCGCGCGGGATTCGGGACGCTTGCCGAGGCGATGACCGGGATCGCAGCGGTGTCCGGATACGACGACCGGCCGCCGCTGCTGCCGTCGGTCCCGCTCGCCGACGTGATGGCCGGCCAGGCCGGTGCGGCAGCCGTGTGCGCGGCGTACGCGCGCCGCTTGCGCACCGGCGACGGTGAGGTCATCGACTTCGCGATCTACGAGGCCGTGATGAAGCTCGTCGAGTCGCAGCTCACGGAGTTCGCGGCGAACGGCACCGAGCATCAGCGCCTGGGCAACCGGCTCGAAGACACCGCGCCGCGTGGCGCATACCGGTGCCGCGACGGCGCGTACGTCGCGCTGTCCGGCAGCACGCAAGAAGTGGCCGAGCGCGTGCTGCGCACGATCGGGGGCGCCGAGCTCGTCGCGGATCCGCGCTTTCGCACCAACGCCGACCGCGTCGCGAACGGCGAGGCGCTCGATGCGCTGATCGACGCGTTCTGCGCGACGCGGTCGCGTGACGAAGCCATTGGGGTGCTCACCGCGGCCGGCTGCGCCGTGGGGCCCTTGGAGTCGATCGGTTCAGTATTTGAAAACCCGCAGATCGCGGCGCGCGGCTCGCTCGTGACCTTGCCCGATCCCGAGCTCGGCGAGGTCGTGATCAACAACGCCTTCCCGCGCTTCGAACGCGCCGGAGCGCCGCCGCTGAGCCCGGGCCGGTCCGACGTGGGCGCCGACACGGCGGAGGTCCTCGCGCGGGAACTCGGTTTGTCCGCAGCCGAATTGCGCAAGCTGGAAGAAAGCGGCGTCATCGGCTCGCCGATGACGCTCGGCGCCCCGCGGGACCGGGACACCGGCAACCCGAGGACGTAGCACCCGAGACATCGATCGAGTCGCGCAGCGCGACGGAAGGAGTGCCCCATGCCCGTGACCCGACAAGGCTTCGTTCTCGGCACCGCGGCGACGTTCGCTACCATCGGCATCATCACGCCCGCGCGGGCCGCCGACTTCGAGCTGAAGTACGGGCACGATCTGCCGGCGGAGCACCCGATCAACGTCCGTTCGGTCGAGGCGTTCGCGCGCATCAAAAAAGCCACCAACGGCCGCGTGAACCTCAAATCGTTCCCGACCAGCCAGCTCGGCAGCGATCCCAACATGATCGCGCAGCTGCGTTCGGGCGCGATCGAATCGCTCGCGATGCCGGGCGCCTTTCTCAACCAGATCGCGCCGCTCGCGTCCATCGAGAACCTCGCGTATGCATATCCCAATCGCGAGACCGTCTTTCGCGCGATGGACGGCGATCTCGGCAAGGTCGTGCGCGACGACATCCAGACGCGCGGCGGGATGGTGGTGCTGGAGAAGATCTGGGAGAACGGCTTCCGCGAGATCACGACGTCCACCAAGCCGATCCACAACGTCGGCGACCTGGCGGGGCTGAAGATCCGCGTGTCGCCCGGCGAAATCCGCGTCGACACGTTCAAGTCGCTGGGCGCGTCGCCGTCGCCGATCGCGCTGAGCGAGCTGTACACGTCGCTCCAGACGCACGTCATCGACGCGCAGGAGAACCCGCTGCTGCTCATCGACCAGCAGAAGTTCTACGAAGTGCAAAAGTACGTCTCGATCTCCGACCACATCTGGTCGGGCTACTGGACGCTGTTCAACCAAGACACGTGGAACAAGCTCGGCAAGGAGCTCCAGGACGTGATCTCGCGCGAGATGGCCAAGGCGACGCTCGCCGCGCGCAACGACAACGTCAACCTGAACAAGTCCGTGCGCGACAAGCTCACGCGCCGCGGGATGAAATTCAACGACGTCGACAAGAACAGTTTCAAGCAGAAGCTCGTCGAAGCGAAGTACTACGAGCGGTGGCGCGACAAGTTCGGCCCCAAGGCGTGGGCCGCGCTCGAGAAGTACGCGAACAAGCTCGCGTAACGGTACCAATGAGCGTAGCCGACACCGTCCACGCGGCCGAAACCGCGGCACTTCACGGTCTCGCGCCGCTGCGGCGGCCGTGGGCGGCGGCGATCGACCGCGCGATCGGGGCCGTCGTGGAGCCGCTCGCGGCGCTGCTCGTGATCGTCGAGATCGCGATCCTTTCGGCCGGTGTCTTCACGCGCTACGTCTTGGGCAACCCGCTGGTGTGGAGCGACGAGCTCGCGACGATCGTCTTCCTCTGGCTCGCCATGCTCGGCGCCGTCGTCGCGTACCGCCGCGGCGAGCACATCGCGCTCTCCGTGCTGGTGCGGCGGTCGCCGCCGCGGACGCGCGCGATTCTCGAAGCGATCTCGTCGGTCGTGACGGCGATCTTCGTCATCGAGCTGATCCCCGCGACGTGGAAGTTCTTCAAGCAGGAGCAGATCGATCTCACGCCCGCGCTCAACATCCCGCGCTCGGATGAAGTCCTCGCGATCATCGTCTGCCTCTCGCTGGTCTTGATCCTGGCGCTGCTCCGCTTGTCGGAGCAGGATCCCAAGGTCGTCGCCGGCGTCGTGGTCGCCGCCGTCGCGATTAGCGCCGCGTTCTGGTTCGGTCGCGGCGCGTTCGCGGGCCTCGGTAACGTCAACCTCGTGCTGTTCTTCGTCGTACTGACCGGCACGTGCATCGCGATCGGCGTGCCAATCGCGTTCTCGTTCGGATTGGGGACGCTGAGTTATCTCGCGATCGTGACGACGGTACCGCTGAGCACCGTCTCCGGGCGCATGCAAGAGGGCATCAGCAACCTCGTGCTGCTCGCCGTCCCGCTGTTCATCTTCCTCGGGTTGCTGATGGAGACCGCCGGCATCGCGCAACGGCTCGTCGCCGCGCTCGCAAGTTTGGTCGGCCATCTGCGCGGCGGGTTGAGCATCGTGCTCGTGGGAGCGATGTACCTCGTCTCCGGCATCTCGGGCTCGAAGATCGCCGACATGGCCGCGGTCGCGCCGGTGCTGTTCCCCGACATGGAGCGGCGCGGACAGAAGCGCACGTCGATGATCGCGCTGCTCGCGACGTCGGGCGCGATGGCGGAGACGATCCCGCCCAGCCTCGTGCTCATCATCATCGGCTCGGTGACCGGCGTGTCGATCCAGGCGATGTTCACCGCGGGCTTGCTGCCGGCGTTCGTCATCTCGCTGCTGCTGATCGCGGTCGCGCTGTGGGACGCGAAACGCGAGAACGCGACGCTGTCGGTGCGCGCGCCGATGCGCACGGTCGCGCTGGCGTTCTTCGTCGCATTGCCGGGACTGATTCTGCCGCTGGTGATCCGGTATTTCGTGGTCAAAGGGATCGCGACGGCAACGGAGGTCAGCGTCGTCGGGATCATCTACACGCTGCTCGTCGGCGTGCTGATCTATCGCGGCTTCAAATGGCGCTCGCTGTACCCGACGCTCATCGAGACGGTGTCGCTCGCCGGCGCGATCTTGCTGATCATCGCCACCGCCACGGCGATGGGCTGGGCACTCACGCAGTCGGGCTTCGCGCAGCAGCTCGCCGACATCCTCGGCCACGCGCCGGGCGGCAAAGCTGGGCTCATGCTGCTGTCCATCATCATGTTCATCTTCCTCGGCTCCGTGCTGGAAGGCATCCCGGCGATGGTGCTGTTCGGGCCGCTGCTGTTTCCGATCGCGAAAGCCGCCGGCATCAACGAGGTGCACTACGCGATCGTGGTCGTGCTCGCGATGGGCGTCGGGCTGTTCTCGCCGCCCGTCGGGATCGGGTTCTTCTCGGCGAGCGCGATCGGCAAGTCGAATCCTGAAAACGTCGTGCGCCCGATGATTCCGTACCTGATCGCACTGCTGATCGGGCTGCTCATCGTCGCGTACGTACCGTGGATCTCGCTCGGGTTTCTGCCCAAAGCCGCAGGTCAGTAGCAATGAAGACGTATCGCATCGCGACGATCCCCGGCGACGGGATCGGCAAAGAAACCGTGCCCGAGGGGATGCGCGTGCTCGAAGCGGTCGCGCGCAAGCACGGCTTCGCGTTCGACTGGCAGCATTTCGATTGGAGCTGCGAGCGCTACGCGCAGACGGGCGCGATGATGCCCGAGGATGGGCTCGCCCAAATCAAAGGGCACGACGCGATCTTCTTCGGCGCGGTCGGTTTTCCGAACGTCCCCGATCACGTGTCGCTGTGGGGATTACTGATCCCGATGCGGCGCGGATTCCAGCAGTACGTGAACCTGCGCCCGGTGCGCCTGATGCCGGGGATCACGTCGCCGCTGGCCGGGCGCAACGCCGGCGACATCGACTTCTGGATCGTGCGCGAGAACACCGAAGGCGAGTATTCGTCGGTCGGCGGCCGGATGTTCGAAGGCACCGAGCACGAGATGGTGATCCAAGAAAGTATTTTCACGCGGCGCGGCGTCGACCGTATCCTGCGCTACGCGTTCGAGCTCGCGCGCAGCCGGCCCAAGAAGCACCTCACGTCGGCGACGAAGTCTAACGGGATCGCGATCACGATGCCGTACTGGGACGAGCGCGTCAAAGCGATCTCCGCCGAGTACGCCGGCGTTACCGTGGACCAGTACCACATCGACATTCTGACGGCGCACTTCGTGCAGCATCCCGACTGGTTCGACGTCGTCGTCGGCTCGAATCTGTTCGGCGACATCCTCTCCGATCTCGGCCCGGCGGTGACGGGCACGATCGGTATCGCGCCGTCGGCGAACCTCAATCCGGAACGCGAATTTCCGTCGCTGTTCGAACCGGTGCACGGCTCCGCGCCCGACATCGCCGGCCGCGGCGTGGCAAATCCGATCGGACAGATCTGGTCGGGCGCGATGATGCTCGATCATCTCGGCCATCCCGACGCATCTGCCGCCGTGGTGCGCGCGATCGAGACGGTGCTGACGACCGGCCCGCGCACGCGCGAGATCGGCGGCGCCGCGGGCACCGAAGAGGTCGGCAAAGCGATCGCGGCCGCGATCTGAGATGAACGTCGTCGTCTTGACGCGGGTGCCCGGCGTCGTGCTGGAGCGATTGCGCGAACGCACGGCCGTGACCGACGTGTCCGAGCTGCCGCGCGCGGAGTGGGGCCCGGCGCTCGCCGGCGCGACCGGCGTGTTGAGCAGCTCGAACGTCCCGATCGACGCCGCGTTCCTCGCGCAAGCTCCGGCGCTGCGCATCGTCGCGATGCAATCGGTCGGCTACGACAACGTCGACGTTCCGCGCCTGCGCGAGCGCGGCATCGTTCTCACCAACTCGCGCGGCTCGCTGGTCGAAGCGGTGGCCGACCTCGCGTACGGTCTCGTCATCATCGCCGTGCGGCAGCTCGGCGCGGCGATCGCCTGGGGGCGCGACGGGCGCTGGCTCGCGCACGGCGACCCGCCGTACAGCCACGATCTCGAAGGCGCGACGCTTGGTGTCGTGGGCTTCGGCGCGATCGGCGTCGCGCTCGCGCAGCGCGCGCAGGCGAGCAAGATGCGCGTGGTCTATCACACCCGCACGCCGCGCCCGGACGACGCGCAGACCGGCGGTTCGTATCGCTCGTTCGAGGCGCTGCTCGCGGAAGCCGACTGCGTCGTCGCGCTGCTGCCGCTGACGGCGCAGACGCGCGGCATGTTCGGCGACGACGCGTTCGCGCGCATGAAGCCGAGCGCGAGGTTCGTCAACGCGGCGCGCGGCCCGATCTGCGACACGAACGCGCTGCTGCGCGCGCTGGAGCAGAAGAAGATCGCCGGCGCGGTGCTCGACGTGACGGATCCCGAGCCGCTGCCGCCCGAACACCCGCTCTTCGCGCGCGAGGACGTCGTGATCACGCCGCACGTGGGCAGCGCGACGATCGAGACGAGGACCCGCATGGCGATGCTGGCAGCCCAGAACCTGCTGGCGTTCGCCGACCAGAAGCCGCTGCTTACGCCCGTCGCTTGAGCGCGCGCGCGATCGTGACGGCCAGCCAGCCGCCGAAAGCCCCGCAGAGGATGTCGAACAGGTTCGACGCCACGCCTTCGTGGGCGTGGCGGGCCTTCTGCGCGACCTCGATCAGCGCGGAAACCCCGGCCACGATGACCGCCGCGCGCGCGGCGGGGTGCCGCGTCGCCGGCAGCGCCTTATGGACCAGGAAACCGATGAGCGTGAACGCGACGACGCTGTAGAGCTTGCGCAGCGCGAACGCAGCCGACTGCCACCCCCCGTCGTCCTCGCCGAACAGGTGTTCCAGGAGCCCGACCGGCAGCGTGCGGCTGTAGACACGGTGGCTGAGGGCGGCCCAGAAGGCGGCCGCCACCAGGACGGCGGCCGCTAGCGCCGCCCAGGCGCGGCGCTTGCTCAGGCGGGGCGCCTCGGCCGTGTCATGATTGCGTTCGTACCCTTTTCATTAAAGGATGGGGAACAAGAACCGACAAACGGCCGTTTCATTCCTGGATACTTGTATCCAGCGTTGGCCGACCGTGTGCCGACCGATGGCGGGCCGTTTGAGATCGCCGCTTCGAGACGTACCGGTGCCCGACTTACCCCTTTGCGACGGAATTCTCCGTCGCGAAGATTCACACGTGGAGGCACTCTTCAATGGATGCATCGCATCCCTCGCGCCCGTTGGGCCGCATCATGACCGCGCTGTGCGCGGCCGTTGTGCTGTTCGCCGGCGCGATCAACGTCGCGAGCGCGCAAACGCTGCCGCCGGCGCAAACCGTAACCACCGCGAACGCCGCTCTCGATCAGGTCGTCGCCCAGGCGTCGCCCAAACCGGCACCCCCCGCCGGCGGCACGGCCACCCCGCGCACGCCGAACAACCCCGCACCCCCCAACGGGGGCGGATCGCCGCCGGCCGGCGTTCGGCCGCTGCCGCCGCTCAGCCACATGCCGATCATCGATTTCGTCGCGACGTTCACCCAGCCGGCCTACTACGGTAGCCGCCCCGGCCCCGGTGTGCCCGTGACCGGCCCAACCAATCAATACGATCCGCTCGACCTCGGCGGCACGGTCCGCATCCCGATCACGCGCAAGCTCAACCTGCTCTTCGACCGCGTCACCGAGGGCACGCTCAACCAGCCGCTCGAGTGCGTCATCCAACCCGCCGTTCCCAACGGTCCGGCCGCGCGGGTCTGCCCGAGCGACAGCCGCGACGTCCTCCTGCAGTACCACGCCACCTATGCGTTCGACCGGTTCGTCACGCTCGATGTCGGCGACTCGTTCCGCCATCGCATCTGGACCAACGGCGGCAACGGCGTCAGCACCGTGCCGTACCTGTGCAACAACAACGGTCAGTCGACCGGCCCGAACTGCACGGTCAGCTCGACCGAGCACCACTTCGGCTACGCCGGCCTGACGTACACGACCAAGCCGTTCCGCAACTACTGGAACAGCGTGTTCGCCTTCACGCTGACGGCCGATCACCAGAACGTCGACCACCACGTCGGCATGGTTTGCAGTGCGGCGCTGATCGCATCGCTGCACCAGGCGGCTAGCCAGTTAACGTGCCCGAACGGTAACGGAAACGTCGGCTATTTCGACGAGAACCCGGCGCAGAGCGCGTACTGGGAGTCCACCCAGGGCGTCTCATGGATCCTGCCGGTCGATCCCCGGCACGGCGTGACGTTCCTGGCGAACGAGCGCTGGGGCGCGCTGAACTTCTACGAGAACCCCGGCATCTTCGGCAATTTCGGCACGACGACCGGCGAGCCGTACCGCTGGAACTCGGCCCTGACGCTTCAGCTGAGCAAACGCTTCAGCCCGGGCTTCACGCTCGCGATGCGCCATTCCGACTTCCACTCGGTGCCTCAGGGGACGCCGTTCGTTGCGCCCAATGCGATTCACGTCGGGTCGTGGGACCTCATCGGGACGTTCCACGTCGACACGAACACGTTCTTCCACTGATCTGACTCGGGCGATCCGAATCGGCTCGGCGCCCGGGAGCTTCGGCTCCCGGGCGCTTTGCCGTCCACCCAACATGGGAGAAGTGCTCTGACCCTCGGGCTGACCACGATCCCGCGCTTCATCCAAGCCGCGGCCGAACGTTACGGCGACGCCCCGTTCGTGTTCTCAGCGACGGAGCGCCGAACGTTCGCGCAGACGGCCGGCAACGTCGCACGGGGCGCCGCCTGGCTGCACGACCGCGGCGTCACGCGCGGAGACCGCGTGCTCATCAGCGGCGGCAACGACGTGGGGACGATCGAAGCCTGGCTTGCCGCGGTGCATGCCGGTGCGATTCCGGCCGTCGTGAACCCGGCGCTGACCGAGCCCGAACTGCAGTACGTCGTCGACGATCTGCGGCCGCGCGTGACGCTGCAAGGCGGCGCGCAAATCGCCGCGATGCACGCGCAAGCGCGCGACGCCGCACCCGCGCCGGTGCCCGGCGGCGAACCTGCCGACGTCGCGGCGATCGTCTACACATCCGGAACCACGAGCCGCCCCAAGGGTGCGCTCGTGCGCCATCTCGCGTACGTCGGCGCGGGGCAGTCCATGCGCTCGTGGCTCGGCCTGCGCGACGCCGAACGGCTGTGGTGCGTGCTGCCATTCTTTCACATCAACGCGCAGGCATACTCGCTGATGACCGCGCTCGCCAACGGATACCCGCTGGCGATCTCGCCGAAGTTTCGCGCGTCGACGTTCTGGCGTGACGCCGCGGATCTCGGCGTGACGGAGGTGAACCTCATCGGCGCCATGCTCGCGATCCTCGCGCGCCAGCCGGCGGAGATGTTCGTCGCCGGGGCGCTGCGCACGATCTACGCTGCGCCCGCGCTGGAGCCGCCGGAGAACCGCGCGCTCGAAGCGCGTTTCGGCGTGCGCATCGTGACCGGATTCGGGATGTCGGAGTGCACGTTCGGCTGCATCGAAACGCCGACGTCGCGGTCCAAGAGCGCGAGCATCGGGCGCCCGCGCAGCCATCCCGGCGGCACGATCCCGAACGAGCTGCGGATCGTAACGCCGGCGGGCGATCTCGCACCGCGCGGGAGTGCCGGCGAGCTGCAGTTTCGCAACGCGGCGGTGACGCCGGGATATTGGAACGCGCCGGAGATCACCGAGCGCACGCTGCAGGACGGCTGGCTGCGCACGGGCGACGCGGGCTACGTCGACGCCGACGGCGACGTCGTGCTGGTCGGGCGCTACAAGGAGATGATCCGGCGCCGTGGCGAGAACATCGCGCCGCGCGAAGTCGAGGACGCGCTCGCGCTCAATCCGGGCGTGCTGCAAGCCGCCGTCGTCGGCGTCGCGTCGTCGCTCTCCGAGGAAGACGTCGTCGCGTGCATCGTTCGCGCGCCCGGCGCGACGGTCGACGAAGCCGAGCTGCGCGCGTGGTGCGCTACGCGGCTCGCACCCTACAAGATCCCCGTGCGCATCGTGTTTCTCGACGCGTTTCCGCTGACGCCGACGATGCGCGTCGCCAAAGAACGCCTCAAAGCCGAGATCGCCCCGCTGCTGGCGGAGGCACCGCGATGAGACGCGTGCGCGAGGATCTCGCCGAAGTCACGCCGCTCGCCCTCGTGCGCCACCCGCGCATGAAAGAGGGCATCGTCGATTCGGTGCGGCGTGCGATCCTCGACGGCAAGCTCGCGCCGGGGACGGTGCTGCGCCAGGAGCATCTGGCGCGGCAGCTGCACGTGAGCCGGACCCCGTTGCGCGAAGCGCTGATCGCGCTCGAGCGCGAAGGCTTCGTCTCGATCGCGCCGAGCGGAGCGGCATCGGTGGTGTCGCTCGACGCGCGCGACGCGCTCGAAATCTTGGATCTGCGCGAGATGGTCGACGGCCTCGCCGCGCGCTTGCTGGCACAGCGCGGCATCGGCGCGGAGCTCGACCGCGAACTCACGCGCCTCGCGAAGACGATGCGCGCCAACGCCGCGCGCGACCAGCACCGCTACCTCGTCGCCAACGCCGACTTCCACGTGAAGATCGTGGAAGCGACCGGTCACGCCCGATTGCAGCAGTTCATCCCGCTGGTGCGCATGTCGGCGCAAGTGGTCTACATCCGGCTGCAGAACCAGGGCCGGCGTTTGACACACTCCGCCGACGAGCACACGCGCGTCCTCGACGCAATCCGGGCCGGCGATGCCGACGCGGCCGAGCGGCTCGCGCGCGAACACGTGCGCAACGCGGCCGCGCACTGGCTGGAGCGCTAGGCGCATGCCGTTCGTTCGCGCGGCGGATCTCGTGACGCATTACGCCGTCGACGGCCCGCCCGGCGCGCCCGTCGTCATGCTCGCGAACTCGCTCGGTACGAGCTTCCACATGTGGGACGCGCAGGTCCCCGAGCTGGCTCGCGCGCATCGCGTGCTGCGCTACGACATGCGCGGCCACGGACTGACCGACACCACGCCGCCGGACGGCGGAGGCGCGGACACGATCGCGCGGCTCGCCAACGACGCGGCGGCGCTGCTCGACGCCCTGGCGATCGAGCGCGTGCACTTCGTCGGTCTCTCGATCGGCGGCATGGTCGGTCAGCGTCTGGCCGCGGAATACCCCGAACGCGTCGAGTCGCTCGTGCTTTGCGCGACCGGGAGCCGGATCGGCACGGCGGCGGGTTGGAACGAACGCATCGGTACGGTGGAACGCGACGGCCTTGCCGCGATCGCCGGCGCCGGGATGAAGCGCTGGTTCACGGAGCGCGCGCACGCGGAGCGGCCCGAGCTCGTGCGCGGGTTCGCGAACATGCTGATGCGCACGCCCGTACACGGTTACGCCGGCGGCTGCGCGGCGGTGCGCGATGCGGACCTGCGCGCCGACGACGCGCGCATCCGGTGCCGCACGCTGATCGTCGTGGGCGACGAGGACCCGACGACGACTCCGGCGATGGGTGCGGAGATGCGCGATGCGATCCCAGGCGCGGAGCTGCTGGTTCTCGATGCGGCGTCGCACTTGTTTTGCGCCGAGCAGCCCGGCGCGACCAACGCGGCGCTGCTGCGTTTTCTGGAGGGCGGAAAATGACCGACGAACGGTACGAGCGCGGGATGGCCGTGCGGCGAGCGGTGCTCGGCGAGGAGCACGTCGAACGCGCGCAGGCCGGCACGACCGAGTTCACCCGCGACTTTCAAGAGCTGATCACCCGCTACGCGTGGGGTGAGATTTGGACGCGGCCCGGGCTGGACCGCAAGACGCGCAGCCTGCTGACGATCGCGATCCTCGCGGCGCTCGGGCGCTCCGACGAGCTGCGGCTGCACGTGCGCGCGACGCGCAATACCGGTGCGACGCGCGACGAGGTGCGCGAGGCGCTGCTGCAAGTCGCGGTCTATGCGGGCGTCCCGGCGGGAAACGCCGCGTTCGCGCACGCGGCCGGCGTGTATCGTGAGCTCGACGATGAGGCCACGTCGTGATCGCGCCGCCGCCGTACACGCGCGAGCGCGAAGGCACGCAGCCGCCGTACGATTACCCCGCGTACACGAGCACGATCAAGCGCCATCCGACCCGTGCCCTGATCGAGGCGCCGCACACGCTGTCCGAAGTGACGGGCCCGACGTTCGCCGGCGGGTGGTGCGGCCCGAACGCCGCCGATCTCACGCGCATCGACGGCCGCAGCGCCGAAGCGCAAGGGCAGCGCATCATCGTGAGCGGACGCGTCCTCGACGAGAGCGGGC
>JAXDMA010000326.1:0-2924 GCA_034666305.1 Vulcanimicrobiota bacterium | reverse complement strand
CTCCGCGGGTGCACCCAGCGACGACAGCAGCTCCGCGAACACCGCGCACGAGATCGCTTCACCGCATGCGAGCAGCAGATCGCGGTTCGGCCCACTGCGTGCCGGGCCCAGCAGCGCGGCGAGCGTGTCGGTCGCATACGGCTCCGGCGCGCGCCCGATGGCAGAGCACACGACCACCGGCGAATCCCCGCGCCGCACCGCATCGAGCACGCGCGACGCCGCGATCTCGCGCAGCTCATCTGTAGCAAGCGAAGAGCCGCCGAACTTCAGAACGACGATGTTCACCGCTGGGCCTCGACTAGCGGGGCGAGCATGTTCTTCGCGATCAGCAGCTCCAGGATCTGCACGGCGTTCGTGGCGGCGCCTTTACGGAGCTGATCGCCCACGATCCACATCTGAAAGTGGGTGCCGGTCGCGTCGTCCGGTTCGGGGCGGACGCGCGCCACGTGGACCAGGTCGGTATCCTCGACGTCCCGCGGCGTCACGATGCCCCGCTCGTGCAGCACGACGCCGGGCGCGTCGCGCAGCGCGTCGTGCAGTTCGCGCACGCTGGTTCGCCGCGCGGTTTCGAAGAACACCGACTCGCTGTGCGCGCGCATCACGGGGACGCGCACCGTCGTCGCGGCCATCGCGAGGTCGGGGCGATCGAGCATCTTGCGCGTTTCCGCGACGACCTTCTTCTCCTCGCCCGTGTCGCCGTCGCCGTCCCAGCCGCCGACCTGCGGCACGACGTTGCGAAAAATCGGCGCGGCGAACGTGCCGTCGGGCGCGCCGCCCTGCTCTTCACGCGCCAGCGTGTCGAGGCCCGCGCGCCCCGCGCCGCTCACGGCCTGATATGTCGCCACGCGTACGCCGCGCAGGCCGATCGCGCGTTCGATCGGCGCGAGCGCGACCGTCAGCACGATCGCCGTGCAGTTTGCCACCGGGAAGATGCGGTGCCCGGCACGGACCGCGTGCGGGTTCACCTCCGGCACGACGAGCGGCACGCCGTCGGCCAGGCGAAACGTCGCGGAGTTGTCGATCACGACCGTGCCGGCGTCGGCGAGCGCGCCCGCCAGCTCGGCGCTGGCGTCGTCGCTCGACGCGAAGAATGCGACGTGCGGCCGGCCGGCGACGAGCCGCTCGGCGGTCGCCGCGAACACCGGCACCGTCGCGCCGCGAAACCGCACGCCGTCGGCGCGATCGCGCGACGCGTACGCGAGCAGCGTGTCGACGGGAACGTCGCGTTCCTCGAGCACGCGCAATATCGTTCCGCCGACGACCCCCGTTGCGCCGATCACCGCTATCCTCATCGGTGAGCCACCAGCCGGTCGACGATTGCGTCCAGCCCGATGACGAGCCCGCGCTGCTCGCGCACCGCGCGCACCGCGGCGACGATACCGGGGCCGTACGACTCGCGCGACACCGTGTCGTGCCGCAGCGTCAGCGTCTCGCCCGGGCCGCCGAAGATCGTCTCCTGGTGCGCCATCAGCCCCGGCAGCCGCACGCTGTGGATCGGCGGCAGCGGCGCGCCCGCATCGTGGATGCGGCGCGCCGTCAGCTTCGCCGTGCCGCTCGGTGCGTCGCGCTTCTGGTCGTGATGCAGCTCGACGATCTCCGCGCGCGAAAACACGCGCGCCGCTTGCGCCGCGAAGCGCATCATCAGCACCGCGCCGAACGAGAAGTTCGGCACCAGCATCGCCGGCACGCCCGCTTCGTCGCAGCGGTCTGACAGCACGACGAGATCCTCGTCGGTCCACCCGGTCGCGCCGATTACCACCGGGATGCCGGCATCGATCGAAGCGCGCGCGACGTCCACCGTGATCGGATACACCGTGCAATCCACCACGACGTCGAGCCCGCGGGCGATGAATGCGCCGAGATCGTCGTCGACCGCGACGCCGCCGAGCTCGCCGCGGCGGCGTGCGAACGCCGCCGACAATCTCAGATCGTCGGCGGCTTCGATCGCGCTGCAGGCGACGCGGCCCAGTCTCCCGAGCGCGCCGGCCACCCCGACGCGCACCGTGCTCACGGGGCTACGAGACGACCTTTTCGAGCGGCGCGTATTTCAACATCACCATCTTCTGCCCGACGTTGGGGAAGTTGATCGTGAGCAGCCCGTCGCCGCCCGCGCCGACCGTGTTGACGACGGTGCCCTCGCCCCACTTGGGATGACGCACCTTGTCGCCGGGGTTGAGCTCCATGCCGACGCCCGCGCCGGCGTTCTCGTGGATCGACACCTCGCGCCAGCGGCCGCCCCCCGGCCGCGGACCGATGCCGACCCCGCCGATCACTTCGATCGACGGCATCTCTTCGATGAACCGCGACTTCGGATGCGAGAACGTGTTGCCGAACAGCGTGCGCCGCGCGGCGAACGAAAGATAGATGCGGTCCATCGCGCGCGTCACGCCCACGTACGCGAGACGGCGCTCTTCCTCGAGCTCCGTCATGTCGGTCAACGCGCGCGTGTGCGGGAAGACGCCTTCTTCCAGACCGGTCAGGAAAACGATCGGGAACTCGAGCCCCTTCGCCGCGTGCATCGTCATCAAGGTGACAAAGGACGACTCGGGATCGAGCGTGTCGATGTCGGTGATCAGCGCGATGTTCGACAGGAAGTCGTCGATCGTCGTGCCGTTCTCGGGGTTCGCTTCAAACTCGCGTGCGACGCCGACGAGCTCTTGCAAGTTCTCGATCCGCGCGCGGCCGTCGGGAGTCTCATCGGCCTGCAACTCGCGCAGGTAGCCGGATTCTTCCATGACGGCGACGAGCAGCTCGGCGACGCCGAACGACTTCGCCTTCTCGCGCAGGTCGTTGATGAGCTCCGCGAAGCGCTCCAGCTCGCGCTGCTTCTTGGGCACCGCGCGTTTGAGCAGGTTCGAGTCGAACACAGCTTGGCCGACGGACACGCCGGCCTGGTTCGCGGCTTCGAGCAGCGACGCCAGCGT
>JAXDMA010000325.1:0-9160 GCA_034666305.1 Vulcanimicrobiota bacterium | reverse complement strand
CGCAAGTCCCGCCTGTGCAGACGTCGCCGGTACCGGTGCAATTCGTGGCAAAACCCGATCCGAACGGTGCGTACATCCGCGTCATTCCGCACACGGGCGAACTGGACGTGCCGTACGGTACGACGGTATTTCCGTGCGCGTTCGAGATCTTCACGTTCTACACCACCGCGCATCAGCTGACGGACTGGGGCTACGGTACCAAGACGTCGAACCCACCGCCGCCGACATATCCAATCGAGAACTGGCCGGCCGCGAGCTATCTGTCGTGGGGCGTGCCCGACCTCGCGAAGAGCTTCCGAGCCTACAATAACGCGGGCGCGCCGGGCGAGACGACGTGGACCGGCACCGCGGGACAGTCGCAGCAACACTGCATCGACCTATCGATCGTCGTCCCGAACTCGCAGCCCGCCGGCGTCTACACCGCGGCGATCCAGTACAACTTGCTCGTCAACTGAGTCACGCTCACTCGTCGCGGCGTGCGGCGCCCAAGATCAGCGCGGCGAGCACGAGCAGCACGACGCCGCTGTAGACGACCGTCGAACGGCCGTGCAGCGCGTGATACGCGTCGCCGTGCACGTCGGTCGTCGCCTCCATCTGCGGCACGATCGCGTGCTGCTGATACGTCGCGAGACCCAGCGCGAGCGCGACGAGCGCGACGCGCGCGAAATCCCACGTCCGGTCGCCGGCCGCGGCCGCGCGAATGAGCCCGGTGACGATCGCGATGCCGCCGAGTACGTAACCCCACACGGTCAGGTCGCCGATCGTGTGCGCGGTGAGCGCGGCGAACCGGCCCACGTCGAGCGGCGCGACGATGCGAAAAGCGAGCGGCGCGGAGACGAATGCGAACCCCGCGAGGGCGCCCAGCCAGACGCCGAGCGCCGGAAGCTCGATCGCCGCGAGGACGCGGTCACGCCGTCCGGAAGGGTTCGTTCTCATCGTCGCGCCTTTCCGAGGAGGATCACGTTGGACCCGCTCGCGTTCATCATCGCGCTGGCACGCGACGCCGGCACGCTCCTGTGCGAGCGGCTCGACGACCCCCGTGAGATCGCCGAGAAGCGTCGCCACGATCTCGTGACGGATGCGGACCGTGCGAGCGAGGCACTCATCGTTGAGCGCGTTCGCGCCGCGTTTCCGGGCGCCGCGATTCTCGGGGAAGAGGGTGGCGCATACCGTGGCAGTGGCGACGAACGGTTCGTGGTCGATCCGCTCGACGGCACGACGAACTACGCGCACCGCTACCCGCTGTTCTGCGTGTCGATCGCGTACGAGCGCGCGGGCGTCGTCGAAGCGGGCGCCGTGTTCGCGCCCGTGCTCGGCGAACTGTACTCAGCGCGGCGCGGCGGCGGTGCGACGTGCAACGGCGTACCGATCCGGGTCTCCGCGATCGCGGCGGTATCCGACGCGATGGTTTGCACCGGGTTCAACCCGGCGGGATACGCTCGCAACGGCAAGTATTTCGCGCACCTGTCGGATCGCGCGCAAGCGGTGCGCCGCGACGGCAGCGCGGCGCTCGATCTCGCTTTCGTGGCGGCCGGACGTTACGACGCCTTCTGGGAGTGGGATCTCAAGGCGTGGGACGTCGCGGCCGGCGCGCTGCTGATCGAAGAAGCGGGCGGCCGGGTGGGGGCGATCGACGGCGGGCCGCTCGACATCGCGAACGGCTCGATCGTGGCATCGAACGGCGTGGTGCACGCGGAAATGGAGCGGTTGCTCGCCGAGGTCGACGGCAGGTGATCGCGGCGCGCATCCGCCATCGTGCGTCCATGGAATCGAACCAGGATGAGATGGTGCTCGTGTCGCGCGCCGCGCTCGCGCAGCTGCAGCAGCAGATCGACGGTCTGCCCGACGTCTTCGCGAAATCGACGCAAGAAATCGGGCGGGCGCTCTCCGTGCGCCTGGCCGGCGCGCTCGACGATCTTGCCGCGCAGCTCACCGAGACCACGGATGACGCGCTGCGCGCGATTCGCGATGCGATCCCCGTCGTGATCGCGGAACACGCGCCCGATGTGGAGCCGGCGGTGCTGGATACCATCA
Source organism: Vulcanimicrobiota bacterium (assembly GCA_034666305.1). Taxonomy (GTDB): domain Bacteria; phylum Vulcanimicrobiota; class Vulcanimicrobiia; order Vulcanimicrobiales; family Vulcanimicrobiaceae; genus Vulcanimicrobium. The sequence continues at coordinate 7,126 of JAXDMA010000325.1, read as the reverse complement.
CCGAGGCGATCTATGCGCGGGCCGCGGAGCAGTTCGCGACGCTGCGCGCGGCGCAGCGCATCCTTGGAGAACGGCTGCAGCAGGCGGAGTGAGTCGAACGCGCGGCTCGGGGTCGCCGAACCGCGCGTTCGTAGGGTGACGGGCTAGTCGCGCGCGATCACTTCGTGATCGTCGTGATGATGCCCAGGCCGTTGACGAAGATGCCGGCGACCTGGCCGATCGAGATCTTGTTGCCGTTGAGAACGTCTTGGAGCGACACGCCGACGTTGACGGTCGAGTTGTTCAGCACGTTGACGTTGTTGAGCGCGTTGCTCACGTTGATGTTCGCGAGCACGTATTGGAGGTACGCGATCGGGGAGTTGCTGCCGTTCGTACCGGGCAGGCCGCTCGTCTGCGCGATCAGCGTGCCGGGTCCGAGGACCGCGAGCACGGGGATGTCGGCATTCGCGTCGCCGATCTTGAGCATCGACTTGAGCCCCGACGAGAGCCGGTAGACGCGCAGCTTGTCGAAGCTGATCTTTTTCATCTGGCGAACTTTGTTCGCTTCTTGCAGCGGGTGCGTCAGGGCGTAGCGCAGGTCGGTGGTGCTCATCGCACCGTTCGGAATCTGCTTGATTTGCCCGAGGTGTTTGCCGTTGTTGGTGGGGGCGGTACCGCCGCTCGGGTTCGTGGACATCGTCGCTTTCGGCGCCGGGGTCGATGCGGGCGCGGCGGGCGCGGATGTCGCCGCAGCCGTCGGCTCGGACACCGGAGCCGGTGTCGAGGGCATCGTGTTCGGCGGCGGGGGCGTCGGCGCCGTCATCGGTGCCGGCGTCGTTTGCGCGGTTGCGAACGCGGGCGCGAGCGCGAGCGCGGCCGCCGCGAGCAGGGGCGTGAATCTCGGTTTCATGACGTGCGGCGCCTCACTTGGTGATCGTGGTGATGATCCCGCCGCCGCCGATGTAGAGGCCGACGACTTGACCGATCGAGATCTTGTTGTTGTTGAGCACGTTCGAGAGCGCGACGTTGAGGTTGACGTTCGAATTGTTCAGCACGTTGAGGTTGTTGAGCGCGTTGCTCACGTTGATGTTGGCGAGCACGTCGCGCAAGTATTGAATCGGCGAGTTGTTGCCGTTCGAGCTGGGCAGCGCAGGCGTGGTCTGTGCGACCTGGATGCCGTCGCCGAGCATCGCCACCGCGATGGCGCGCTGGTCGGCGTCGCTCACCTTGAGCACGGATTGCAACGTGGTCGGGAGCTTGTACACGCGCAGGTTGTTGAAGTTGATCGTCTTCATCTTGAGCAGCTGTTTGGCCGCTTGAACCTGATGCGTCAGGCCGTACACGACTTGCGAGCGCGTCAGCGAGCCGCTTTGAATCTTCTTGATTTGCTTGCCGGAGTTCTCAGGTGGCGAGACCGCACGAATGCCGCCGGAACCCGATGTCGTCGGCGGCGTCGTGCTCTTCGCGCCGCCGCTCGGCGATGACGGGGTCGGGGCGGTCACCGGAGCGACGCTCGGTTCGCTCGTCGGCGCCGCGGTGTACGCGGGCATCGGCATCGTGGTGCTCGACGGCATCGGCGAGGACTGCGCGGACGCGATGCCGGTCGCCGCGAGCGCCAGCGTCGCGCTGGCGAGCATGAGTCGGCTTGTTTGCTGCATGCTGGTGGCTCCTATGAATGCGGGCGTGCCTGGTCAGGAGCCGTGTTACCACAACGGAACGAATTCGACGCGTGCTCGCTTAGCGCACGAGCTCGTCCATCACCGCAAGGAAGCGTTCGACCTCTTCGTCCGTCGTGTAGAAGTGCGCGCTCACGCGCAGACCGCAGCCCGGCCGGTAATCGACGAAGATGCGGCGCTCGATCAGCGCGTGCAGCACGCGCTCCCCGTCGGGTACGTCGATGCCGACCCAGCCGGTGCGTCGCGCGGCATCGTGCGGCGTGTTGACGCGCCAGCCGCGTTCGAGCGCCGCTTCGGTGAGCCGCGTCGTGAGGCGCACGTTGTGCTCGCGGATTGCGGGAACGCCGAGCTCGCGGATGATGTCGTGCCCGGCCTTTGCGACGAGATACCCGGGGATCGTCGGCGTACCGGTCGCCCAGCGCAGTTGGTCGGTCGCATACTCGATCGGCGGCGGCTCGAACGCGAACGGATCGCGGTGCGCGAACCAGCCGGTGACCATCGGCGCGAAGCGTTGCGCGAGCGACGGCCTGACGTACATCCACCCGCACCCCGGCCCGCCGCACAGCCACTTGTGCGAGCCGCCGACGACGATGTCGAGGTTGAGCGCGACGACGTCGTACGGGTAGGTCCCGGTCGTCTGGTATGCGTCGAGCACGACGAGCGCGTCCACCTCGCGCGCCCGGGCGACGATCGCCGGCACGTCGATCACGACGCCGCTTTGATAATATGCGTGCGACAGGACGACCACCGCGGTCCGCTCGGTGATCGCCGAGCAGATGCGGTCCGTCGGAATCGTCCGGCCGTCGTCGGTCGGCACGCGCACCGCCTTGGCGCCGGCGCGCTCCCACGCCGTCCACACGTAGGCAAGCGACGGGAACTGCAGCGCTTCGTACACGACTTCGTTGCGGCCGCCGGAGTGGAAGTCGAGCGACGATGCGAGCGCCGATTGCAGCCCGCTGACGTTCGGCGCGAGATACACCGAGCCGGCCGGCGCGCCGACGATCGCGCCGATGCCGTCGCCGATCGCGCGCGCTTCGTCGAGCCAGCCGGGCCAGGCGCCTTCCGGTCCGCCGTCGGCCCACTGCGCGTGATAGCGCACGAGCGCGTCGCGCGCGGCGAGCGGCGGCGCGCCCATCGAGTGTGAGACCAGCCACGTGTTGACGTCGATGCCCGCGAAGCGCTCGCGCGCGCGAGCCGTCGTTGCGGCGATCACGCGTACGACCCGCCCAGCACCGTCCGTACTTCCCACAGCTCGGGGAAGAATCGGCGCTGCAGCGTCGTCTGCAAGTACGCCACGCCCAGCGACCCGCCGGTGCCCGGCTTCATCCCGATCATGCGCTCGACCATGCACACGTGGCGGCCGCGCCACAGCAGCACGCCCTCGTCGAAGTCGATCAGATCCTCGAGCAGCAGGTACAGCGCGTAGTGCTGCTCCTCGTGTTCGTACACGGCGCGAAACGTTTCGACGAGCGCATCGTGCGAGGACACGTCGAAGCCCTTGCGCACGAGGTATGCTTTGAGCGCGTCGTAGAGCGTCGGCTCGTGCATCCGTTTTTCGAGTCGCGCGTGCTCTTGCGGGGTGAGCGCGAGGTGGCGCAGGTACTTCTCGTCGCCGGGAAGCCCGCAGCGGAACTCGATCTCGCGAAACTGGGCGGACTGAAACCCGCTCGCGGGATTGAGCCCGGAGCGAAACGCATTGAAATCCTGCGGCGTCATCGTTTCGAGCACGTCGACTTGCTGCAAAAGGATCCGCTGGATCGCATGAATGCGGCGAAATGCCTTGGCGACCTTGAGCAAGTCGTCCGCATCGAGGAACCGAACCGCCGCGTCGAGCTCGTGCAGCGTCTCCTTGAACCACAGCTCGTACACTTGATGGATGACGATGAACAGCAGCTCGTCGTGGTGCGGCGGGTCGCTGACGCGCTGCTGGAGCTCGAGCAGCTCGGGGATCTTGAGATACGATCCGTAGGAAAGGGACGCGGTAGTCACCCCGCACCTTTCCGCATCGGCTCGCGCGGCTACTTTACTGCGTCCAATGCCAGGCCCACGCGTTCCAGAGATGCGTGCCGGTCACCGACGGGACCACGCCTTCCAGGCCGGCGCGGTAGGCGACCGCTTCGCGGTTGAAGCCGAGGAAGATCACGTCGGTCTGCGTGACGAGCCGCCGCGTCAGCGCTTGGTCGCCGGCCGCTTCACGAGCCGGGTCGGCGGCCGCCGCGAGCTCCTCGCGCGCCGCCCCATCGATCGCAGGATCGCAGATGCCGCCGAAGTTGTCGCCGTTGGGCGGGCGCGTGTCGCAGCGGAAGAGGTAGGAGTGGTCGGCGACCACGTTGGGCTGCCAACCGGAAAACGCGAGATCGAAGCGGCCCGTCTGGAAGATGCCGTTGTCGTTCTTCGCGGCCCAGATCTGATTGTAGTTGTACGATTTGAGGTCGACGCGCACGCCGAGCTTCGCGAGATCTTGCTGCACGAACAGGCCGAAACGCCCGGTCGTCTTCGACTCGGTCGTCGCGACGAAGTCGAGCGCGAGCGCACGACCGTTTTTGCGCCGCGAGCCGTCCGGCTGCAATCGCCAACCTGCCGCGTCAAGCAGCCGCGCCGACTCGGCCGGGTCGTAACGCGGTTGCACGATCGAGGGGTCGTAGGCGAATTGGCCGGGCAGCCGGTCCGTCTCGGCGTCGAGCCACAACTCGCCCTCGAGATCGCGCATGATTCGTTTGCGGTCGACGCCGGTCGCCAGTGCGCGGCGTACGCGCACGTCGTCGAGCGGTGGATGCGCGAGGTTGAGCAGCACGAAGTCGAACTCATAGTGCGCCTGAAGCACCACATGCGCGTCGGGCCTGCCGCGCAGCGAGTCCAGGAACGTGCGGCCCAGTTGCACGCGCCCGACGATGTAGTCGATCGCCCCCGTCTTCCACAGCGTCGCGAGCGTATTGGGGTCCGGCACGATCACGATCTCGATGCGCGGGATCGCGGGCGCTCCGCGAAAGTAGTGCGCGTCCGCGGCGAGCACGATCCGCGAGCCGCGCTCCCACGCGGCGACCTTGTACGGACCGAGACCGACCGGTGCGGCGTTGTACGCATCGCGGTTGAGGTCGTGCTTGCCCGCGAGCAGGTGCGCGGGGAGGATTGCGTACGGATCGTTCGCGCCCAGCGTGAAGCACGATGCGACGAACGGCGAGAACGCGCTCGTCAGCCGCACGCGCACGGTATGCGCATCAATCGCGCGCACCGCGGCGACGTGATCGAAGCCGGTGTGATCGGGCACGGCGTTGTGCGGGTTGGCCGCGGCGGAGAACGAGAACACGACGTCCTTCGCATCGAACGGCGCGCCGTCGTGCCACCGGACGTTGCGCCGCAAACGGTACGTCACCGTCCGCCCGTCCGCCGAGATCCCGCCGTTGGCGCGCGTAGGCACGACGGTTGCGAGGTCGGGGATCAATCGCCCCGTGCCGTCGGTGCGCAGAAGATACCCGTGGATCAGCGGCGCGAGATAGGACACCTGGGCGTTGTCGAACACGAGCGGATTCAATCCGGGCGGATCGGTGCCGATCGCGGTGCGAACGGTGTCGCGCGATGCCCCGGTCGCATGACCGCCGCTTCCGGCCGGCGCGCATCCGGCGAGCGCGAGCGCGACCGCGCACGCCGAAACGGAGAATCGTCGGACCGCCATCGCGCGAGCTTCGGCCCGGGCGCCGAGCGTCTTGCCGCTCGCGCCCTTTTGGGAGAGATCGCGCGTGCGCGGGCAAGAGGGCCAGATGCACGACCACGATCACGATCACGCTCAGCACGAGCACGAGCACGAGCACGAGCACGAGCACGGCGGGCACGAGCACGGCGGGCACGAGCACGAACACCACCATCACCACGAGGAAGACGAGCGGTTCGGGGCCACCGGGAAGGTCGTTGGGCTGATCTACGACCGGACCGGTGCGTTCGATGGGTTCTTGCTCGACACCGAGGACGGCGAGCGAGCGTTCGATTCGCGGGAGCCCGGGATCGAAGACGTCGCGGGCCGCGCGTGGGCGGAGCGCATCCTCACGACGGTATACGCCGACGCGGCGGAGCCGTGGCGCCCCGTGCGAATCGTCCTGCGCGCCTAGAGGTCGACGCGCTCGTCCGAACGGCTCGGGTCGACGCGCTGCCACGCGGTGTAGCGGCCGTCGTTCGCGCCGGGCGCGAGCTCGCGGCGCCACCACGCGATGGCGCCGGTGGTATCGACCTCCCAGAGATCGCCGCGCGCGATCTTTTGCGTTCCATACAGCGTCGCGGAATCCAACGTGCTGCCCACGCGCACCTCGACGAGAATGCTGCCGGGGAACGTCACGTTCCGAAAGCGGATGAGCCCGTCAGCGAGCGCGGACCGTGGCACGAAGCACGCGGCGGCGGAGGTGGCGAGCGCGCAAAGAGCCGACCTGCGATTCATGGCGCCTCCTCCCGGCCGTTGAGCCGGTCCAACTAGACAATACCGAGCGCCTGAGAAATCCCTGAGAGGCGCGTGCCGGAGGCGGCTACGTCAGTTCGGCGGCAGTTTGCGCGAACACGAAGATGAGCTCGTCGTGCGCGTTGCCTTGGCGGTCCACGATCGCCCGGGAGAGCACGGCCTCGCGCAGGTAGCCTGCCTTTTCGAGCACGCGCGCCGACGGTGCGTTCGCGCCCATCACGTTCGCCCACAAGCGTCGCGGTCGCAACGTCGCAAGCGCGTGCGCGGTCAGCGCGCGCACGGCATCGGACGCGATACCCTTGCCCCACCAGCGTCTGCCGAGCCAGTAGCCGATCGCGACGTTGCCGGCATGCTCCATCTCGCCGGGGATGAGCCCGATGCCGCCCGCGAGCGCGCCGTCGACCTCGATCGCCCAATGCAGCACCGTCGGCTCTGCGAGCTTGAGCCGGATCCACGCTTCGGCGTCGGCGCGTGTGTACGGCGACGGAAACCGGTGGTTCAGGTAGCGCGCGACCTCCGGGTCGTTCGCGACCTGGGGCAGCGCATCGACGTCGTCGAGCTGCCACGGCCGCAGCGTGCAAAGGTCCCCGCGCACGATCATGCGCAACGCTTCGACGTCCGCCCGGCAAGGTCCGACGACGGAGGACCGGCCCAATGCGCGAAAAACCGTTACGCGCGGCACGGAGAGATGGCGGAGCGGTTGAACGCGTCGGTCTTGAAAACCGAAGGCCCTTCACGGGGCTCGTGGGTTCGAATCCCACTCTCTCCTTTTTGGCCTATGCGCCAAAAGGGGGATTCACGATGATCGCTCTCGATACGCTCCGGCTGGTTCGCAACATTTTGCTCAAGTGTTTCGTGATCGGCGTGGTCTTCGCGCTGCTCATGCTCGTCGCGACGCTTGCGGCTTGGCCCGTTTGGACCGGTCTCGCGATGAGCTGGTTCCATGCCGACCAAGCGCAGCTCAGTTCGATCGTGCTGCAGTTTTTCACCGCGATCAGATTCTATTTCTTGTTCGTCCTGCTCGCGC
>JAXDMA010000324.1:0-3959 GCA_034666305.1 Vulcanimicrobiota bacterium | reverse complement strand
ATGTCTCTGCGGTTGTCGCGCGCGTCGCGGCCTCGCTCGCGCCGGTCGACGCAGCGGAACGGATCGAGGTCACGACCGTTTCAGACGCGCGCGTCGTGGCCGACGAGGCCGACATCACGGAAGCCGTCCGAAACCTCGTCGACAACGCGCTCAAGTACGCGCCCGAATCGAAGGTAGCCATCAGCACGGCGGTCGACGGAAATGCCGTCGTGATCGTCGTGAGCGATCGCGGGCCCGGCATGTCCGAGCGCGACCAGACGCACGCGTTCGACCGCTTCTACCGCGGGCGTGGAAACGACGGCGTGGAAGGATCGGGCCTCGGCCTGGCGATCGTGAAGCGCGCGGTGCAACGCGCCGACGGCACGATCGAGCTCGAAAGCCGCGAGGGAGATGGCACGGCGTTCACGATTCGGCTGCCGCGCGCACACTGACTTCTCTCCGGATGTTTTCTGCCGCGGCGCGTACAGTCGGCACATGAAATACTTTACTCGCATCGGTGTCGTGGGTCTTGGAAAGATGGGCAGTGCGATGACGCGCAACTTGCTCGCCCAAGGCCATCACGTTTCGGTTTGGAACCGGTCGCCGGACCCGCTCGACGTCCTCGTCGCCGCCGGCGCGACGCGCCACACGTCGCTCGAATCGCTCGTCGGCGCCGTCGACGTCGTGATCGTCATGCTGTGGGGTGACGATGTCGCGCGCGAAGTAACGCTCGCCCAGGTGATCCCGGCGGCGCACGCGCCGCAGATCGTGATCGAAATGTCGACCCTCTCACCTTCGATGTACGAAACGCTCGAGAACGCCGCGCGCGAACGCGGCGTTGGTTTCCTCGCCGCCCCGGTCTTGGGGAGCGTGAGCGCCGCGCAACAGGGTTCTCTCACGGTACTAGCGGGTGGGGGCGAAACGACCTTCGTGGCAGCGCAACCGCTGCTGAGCCTGCTTGGAAGCACCGTCACCTACACGGGTTCCGTGCGCGCCAGCGCATATCTCAAGCTGGCCAACAACACGGTCGTCGGCGTCGTCGCGGAGACGCTCGCGGAGCTCCTCGCATTGTGCGAACGCGCCGGGCTAGACCGGCGGCTCGCCGTGAGATCGCTCATCGGCGCATTCGAACGATCCGCGGGTTCAAAAAAGCAGCAGCTGCTCTATCGCGACGCCGAACCGCGCTTCTCGCTCGACGCGCTCCTCAAGGACCTTCTGCTCTCGCGCGACGCCGCGCAGTCGTTGCACGTCTCCATGCCCGTCGTCGACAGCGTGCTGCCCGAAGTGCAGCGCGCGAGTGCGAGCGGGTTGGGCAATCGCGACTACATCGCGCTCGCGCTCGAGCGATGAGGTGCGGAGTCAGCCCGCCGCTAGCGCGACCGTAGAGTCCAGAAGCGCCCCGACCGCTTCTGGGCTCATCGGGCGATAGAAATGGAAGCCTTGCGCGAACTCGCAGTCCAGCGCGATGAGTTCTTCGGCCTGGCGCGCTGTTTCGACGCCCTCCGCGACGATGTCGATCCCGTACGAGCGCGCGAGCTGGATCAGCATACGCACGATCGGCGTGCTGCCGATGCCGCCGTGCGTGCTCTCCACGAACGAGCGGTCGATCTTCATCGCGTCGAACGGCAGCTGGTGGAGGTAGCGCAACGAAGAATATCCGGTTCCAAAGTCGTCGATGCACAAGTGCACGCCGGTCGCGCGCAAGCGCGCGAGCGAGCCTAGCGAGAGCGTGTTCGAACGGATCACGGCGCCTTCGGTGATCTCCAGCACGATGTCATCCGACGACAAACCGAAGCGGCGCAGGTTGCGCGCGACGAACGCGTCGAGGTCGGGTTCGAGCACTTCTTGTACCGACAGGTTCACGTGCATGCGCAGGTCCAGCAGCGGCGCGCGCCGGCGCCATTCCGCCAGCCGGCTGCATGCGTCGACGAACACGAAGCGGCCGATCGGTACGATCAGGCCGACGTCCTCTGCGAGCGGAATGAACTCGCCGGGCAGAATCTCGCCCGTCGCGGGATTGCGCCAGCGCACGAGGGCCTCGAAACCCGTCAGTCGCGCGGTATCGAGCCGCACGATCGGCTGGTAGTCGACGCTGAACTCTTCGTTCTCGATCGCGGCGCGCAAATTGCTGGTGAGGGCCAAGCGGCGCGCCGCTTCGTAATGCATGTGGTGGTCGAAGAACGCGTGGCGGCCGCGGCCGAGCGCCTTCGCGTGGTACATCGCCGTGTCGGCGTTGCGCAGCACCTCTTCGATGCGTTCCTCGGTCGGCTCGATCACGGCGATCCCGATGGAGGCCGTGGTGTAGACGGCGCGGCTTTCAACCAGCATCGGTGCGACCAGTGCGCTTTGAATCGTCTCGACGCAGTCCTCGACCTGACCGACGTCGCGGCGATGCGCGAGCAGCAGCGCGAACTCGTCGCCGCCGATCCGCGCGATGAGATCGTCCTCGCCGATGGTCGCGCGCATGCGCTCGCCGATCGTCATCAGCAACGCATCGCCGGCCATGTGTCCCAGCGAGTCGTTGATCGACTTGAATTCGTCGAGGTCGACGAACAGCACCGCATAGACGCTCTCGGGGTGGGAGCGCGCGTGCTCGAGCGTCGCCGCGAGGCGTTCTTGAAAAAACGTTCTGTTCGGGAGACCGGTCAGCGCGTCGTGCGTGGCTTCGTGGCGCAACCGCGCCTGGTTCGCCTCGAGCAGCCGGCGGCGTTCGACCTCGGCGCGGTGCGCCTGCGCGTTCGCGAGCGCGAGCCCCATCAGGTTGACGAAGAGCTGCAGGCCGCGCAACGTCTCGCGCGAGGGGATCTTGCCGTCGGTGGGACCGTCGGGGCTGAGATAGCCGATCATCTCGCCCTCGGTGTCGCGCAGCACCACGCACAGCGAGTCGCGCTCGTGCCAGGAATCGGGGGTCGAACGCAGCGAGTCTCGGTCGGTCTCGCTCGCGAAGATCGCCTGCTCCCAGTGGAATTCACGCTCCGCCGGGATGTAGTACGCGTTCTCGAACACTTCGTAGTTCGGCGAGAGCACGGCGAGGATCTCCGCCTTGGACACGCGCTCGTTCTTGCGCTCGCAGGTGACGGCTTCGTCGTACCCGAGCAGCACCCGGCGGGTCATCTCGCCGGTCTGGTTGCCGTCGGCGAGGACGATCGTCACGTACTTGAAGCCGAAGAGGTCGGAGACCCCGCGCGCAATCGACTCCAAGGCGAGGTCAAGCTCGCGGAGACGTAAGATGTCACGCGTGATCTCGAGAACGCGCTCGAAACGGCGCTCTACCGGCATTCCCATCAGGTATCGGCGCGGGGACGGCCGCTCCCTAGCGGGGCCTCCGCGGACTATGCCACCCAGTGGGCACTCCGCGCTCATACTGTGGGGCCATGGAGACGCGCTACCTCTGCCCCGACTGCGGCCACGAGCACACCGAACCCGGCGTGGCGACGCTTGGCCTTCGCATCCGCTGCCTGGATTGCCAGATCGAGATCGACCTCGCGTTCGAGCTGACGACCTTCACCATCCAGCCCATCGCCGCCTAAAGGGCTGAGCTTTCAGTCCAGCAGCGCGAGGGCTCGGCCGGGCGTCGCGAGCTGCTCCACGGTGCATTGGCGCGGTGCTTTGTCGACGCGCCAGCGCACCGGTTTGGTGCCGTGGCGAATGCGCCCCGACGTCACCTGATCGAACGCGACTTCCAGCACGAGGTCGTGCTTGAGCTTCACGTAGCTCTTGTCGCGGCCGGGGTCTCGGTCCCAGCGGCTCGGCGCCGTGTCGGGCGCGAGGCCGGTGAACCCCGGCTCGCCGGCATGCGGGCGCAGCCGCTCGATCAGCGCTTTCTTTTCCTCCGCGGAAAACGCGCTGCAAAATCCGATGTAGTCGAGGAGCCCGTCGTCATCGTACAGCCCGAGCAGCAGCGAGCCGACCTGCGTGGCGGAGCCCTTTGCGTAGCGGAATCCGCCGATCACGCAGTCGGCGGTGCGCGAGCGCTTCAC
>JAXDMA010000323.1:0-10438 GCA_034666305.1 Vulcanimicrobiota bacterium | reverse complement strand
CGACGATGTCCGGATGCGCGGCGTGGACGGATGAATGCAGCACGAAGCCGGCGCGATTGATCGCGTGCTCGCCCTCGACCACGTTGCCCTCGTGATCGGCCAACACCAGATTCGAGAGCTTGACCTGCGAGAAGTGGACGCACATGGGGTTCGTCCAGTAGAGATCGGTGCGCTCCGGATCGCGGACCGTGAGGTGGCCGGCGAAGCCGTAGTCGAAGCCCTGCTGCGCGAACGCGCGCACCGCCGCGACGAGATGCTTCTTGCGATACGCCCGCTCCTCGGCGAAGCTCGCGAACGTCGGGATCTCGGGGAAGATCAATCCCGGCTGCTCCGGCTGGTAGATGGAGATCCGCGTGTGCGGTGACTGAAGCACGGTGCCGGCCCTTCTCGGTGGCGTATGAACCGGTTTCGCCAATTCTCCCTCAGGATCGCCCAGCACTGCGATCGATCGCGGGCGATTGAGAGACCGTTGAGGACGCGCCACATGAAACGGTTCGCGCCCGCCGCATTCGCGGGAACTTAGAAACTAGTCGACGTCGGAGCCGTCGAGCGACCTCTCCACGGGAAGCGTCACGCTCGCGAATCCGCCGCCGTCGGGTCGGTTGCCGAACTCCGTTTCAATGGCGAAGGCCTGCACGATCGCCAGGCCGCGTCCAGTCTCGGCGTACGGCTCGGCGGGAAACGCCGAGCCCACCGGTCGCTGGAACCCGGGACCGCCGTCGAGGACGAGTAGCCGGGGCCGTCGGCCGCGCCAGTCGAGGTGGAACGACGCTGAACCGTGTGCGTGGCGCTGGACGTTCGCCACCAATTCCGCGACGATCAGTTCGGCGGCCGCGATGTCCGAGTCCGACGTTGCGTAGCGGCGAAAAATACTCGCGCAACGCGGCGCCCACGTGCTCGACGCGAATCGTTCCCGGCGCTTCAGCGCACCATGACGGCCCTTCGTGGGAGGGGTTGCCCGCGGTGGCGGGGTGGTCCGGCTGGCTCGCCACGGAGCGCCCGATCTTCCGGCGCATAGTAGCCGGCGGTGCGAGGTGCTCGGTCGTGGACGAATCGTAGGCCTATGAAGGGACAATCAACCCGCCTGCGCGGTTGGCGCAGGCATCGAGCCTCGAGATGCTACCACGAGCGCGCAACGGGCGTCGGTCGGCAACCGTACCATACTCGGGTACGGTTCCGTACAGAAGGTGACGCTATGAACGCTTGTCCGACTAGCTACGAGGGCGGCAACCGGCTCCTCGACGCGATTCCGAGCGACGAGCGGGCCGAGGTCGTGGGGGCCGTCGAGGTCGTCGGGATCGAATCCGCGACCGTGACGCACGCGCCCGACGTGTCGTACGACTGGGTCGTGTTCCCGATCGACGCGGTCCTTTCGGTCGTGACGACGCTGGCGGACGGGGAGACGGCGGAGGTAGGGACCATCGGGAACGAGGGCGCCTCGGGCGCCGAGATCGCGTTCGGCGCGCCGGTCCTGCGGAAGACGATCTGCCAGGTCGAGGGGCGCATCGCACGGATGTCCACGATGGCGTTCCTCGATGCCGTTGACCGCAGCGCCGGGCTCGATGCGCTGATCCGCTCGACCGAGAAGGCGCGCATGTTCTTCGTCGAGCAGATGATCGTCTGCAACACGGTACACAAACTGGAGCAGCGATGCGCGCGCTGGCTGCTTCTGGTGGCGGACCGCGCATCGCGCGAGGAGTACCGCCTGACGCACGACTTCTTGTCCATCATGCTGGGAGTGCGCCGCGCCACCGTGAGCGACGCGGCGAAAAGCCTCCACGACGCGGGCGCGATCGAGTACGCGCGCGGTCGCGTGCGGATCGTGGATCGCGCGATTCTAGAGTCGGAAGCGTGCGAGTGCTACAAGCTCGCCGCGCGCGTCTTCGATGCCGCGCTGGATACGTGGGGCGTCACGCTGCTCGGTCGCAAACGCCGCCGCATAGCCGGCATTCGCTAATGGATCTTACCGTGGGCAAATCGGTCACCATCGCCGGGCTTCGCCGGGAACTGGCGACGAAGCAGGCGACCATCGACGCCCTCATGGAGGGTTTCCTCGCGGTCGACTTCCCCGCCGTCGACGGGCTCGCGTTCGACGTCCTCTACCAGCCGGCCGCAGTGATCGAGCGGCTGGGCGGTGACTGGTACGATGTATTCGTCCTGCCCGACGGACGGGTCGCGTTCTCGCTCGGTGACGTCTGCGGCCGCGGCCTGGGCGCTGCGGTGAAGATGGCGCAGGCGAAGCAGGCCATCAAGGTGGCGGCATCGCTCCAGATCAACGACCCGATGCCGGTCGCGGTCCTCGACCAGACGAACAAGGTCATCTTCCTGAACAACCACCACGTCGAGTTCACGACGGCGATCTACGGCGTCATCGACGTCGCGAAGCGCACGGTGACGTACGCCTCCGCGGGCCATCATCCGCCGATCTTGGCGACAGCGGGCCAAGACGCGCGCATCATGCCGAACCACGGCTTCCCGCTGGGTGTCGAGGTCAACTTGCCGGACCTCATCCGGGAGCACGAGTTCGTTTACGAACCGGGGACGCTGTTCATCCTCTACACCGACGGGCTCATCGAGTTCAGCCACGACGTCGAAGAAGGCGAGGCTAGACTGCTGTCGGCTGCGCGCGCGGCCGTCGACGCGAACGTCGATCACCCGGCGAGGTTCATCGTCGAGAGCGTGCTGTTGGAAGAGCAGCGGCATCCCGACGACGTCGCGGTCCTCACGATCAATTTCGTGTAGAAGGGAAGACTCTAGCCGCGGCGCAGTTCGCGGGATGAAGCACCAGGGGCTCGAGCGCTCGACGTTTCTGCGCGCGGCGGCGGCCGCCGGCGCGCTGGCGGGAATACCGCGTATCGCGGCGGCGCGCGATGCCGACGTCGGCAAGTTGTACGCCGACGCCAAACGCGAAGGCACGGTCACGTGGTGGACGGCGCACTATGCCGAGGACGCCGCGCAGAAAGTGCGCGAAGCGTTCAAGCGCAAGTTCCCCGGCATCGAGGTGGAGGTGCTGCGGCAGACCGCGCAAGTCATCTACCAGCGCGCCGTCCAGGATTTCAAGGCCGGCGTGCCTTCGGTGGACGTGCTCGCGTCAACCGACGAAGCGCATTATCCGGCGCTGACCAAGATGAATGCGCTGGCGGCGTACGCGCCGCCGGACTTGGACGCGCTACCGCCCACGCTGCGCGCGCTCACGGACGAATCGACGTACCACGCCGGCGCGTTGCGGTTCGTGACGCTGATCTACAATCCCAAGAAGGTCGCGCGCCCGCAGCGCTGGGCCGATTTGCTCGATCCGCGCTGGAAAGGCCAGGTGACCACAGGCCATCCCGGATTTTCGGGCGTGGTCGGCGCGTGGGTGGTCGCGATGAACGATAAATTCGGCTGGTCGTACTTCGAGAAGCTCGCGCAGAACGAACCCAAGATCGGGCGGTCGGTGAACGAAACCGTCACCGACATCGTGTCGGGCGAGCGGAGCATCGGCGGCGGTCCGGATGCGCTGGCCTTCGAACGAAAGGCCGCGGGCAGCGCGATCGACGTCTCGTTCCCCGACGACGACGCGATCTTGGTCGTCAACCCGTTCGCGGTGATGAAGAACGCGCCGCATCCCAATGCCGCGCGGCTGTTCGCCAACTTCTATTTCTCGCGCGAGTACTCGCAAGCGCTGGTCGACACGTACAACTTTCCGATGCGCGGGGACGTGCGGTCCGCCAACGGATTGCGCCTGGACCGCATCAAGTATTACCGCAACAAGGTCGATCGGCTGGCCGTCGGTATCCCGGAGGTCGTCGCGAAGTGGCGGCAGACGTTCGGCGTGTGAAGGCGCCCCTCGACGGCGTGCGCGTGATCGAGGTCGGCAACTTCATCGCCGGCCCGTACTGCGGCATGCAGCTCGCGGACCTGGGCGCGGACGTGGTCAAGGTGGAAAATCCTGACGGCGGCGACATGGTGCGCAAGACCGCGCCGTTCATCGACGGCATCAGCTCGAACTTCATCCGGCTCAACCGGAACAAGCGCAGTTTCGCGCTCGATCTCAAGGCCGACGACGGCAAAGAGATCTTTCGCGCGCTCGCTGCGGCGGCCGACATCGTGGTGGAAAATCTGCGACCCGGCACGATGGCCGAACTGGGCTTGGATTACGCCGGCCTGCGCACGTCGAATCGCGGATTGATTTACGTCGCGGCGTCGGGTTGGGGCCAAACGGGGCCGTACGCGCAGTTGGCGGGGCTGGACATCATCGCGCAAGGGATGAGCGGCTTGATGAGCATTACCGGCACCGAAGGCGGCGAGCCCGTGAAGGTCGGCGTACCGGTGACCGATTTGACCTGCGCACTGTACGGTGCGCTGGCAGCGGTGTCGGCGCTGCACGCGCGTGCCGCCGACGGCGAAGGACAACTCATCGACGTGTCGCTGTTCGAGAGCGGCGTGTCGCTGGCGGTGTGGGAAGCGGGCAAGTATTTCGCGACGGGCGAGATCCCGAAGCCTCAGGGTTCGGCGCATCAGGCGTCCGCGCCGTATCAGGCGCTGCGCAGCGCGGACGGCTACTTCACCGCCGGCGCGACCACGCCGAAGAACTGGCGCTCGTTCTGCGCGATCCTCGGGCTGGACGCGCTGGTCGACGATCCGCGCTACGAAGAGAACCACCAGCGCAAGCAACACAAAGACACGCTGATTCCGGCGATCGAGGCGGTGACGAGCACGCAGAGCAGCGCATACTGGGTCGAGCGCCTGCAGGCGGTGGGCGTACCGTGCGGTGTGCTGCAAGATTTCGGACAGGTGTTCAACGATCCGCATTTGGCCGCGCGCGAAGCGTTCGTCGACGCGCCGCACGCGAAGCTCGGAGCCGTGCGGCAGATCGCGTCGGCAATGCGCTTCTCTCGCACGCCCACGCGCATGCGCACGGCGGGGCCGCTCCTGGGCGAGCACTCGCGCGCGGTGCTCGACGAGCTCGGCTGGCAGTCCGAACGAATCGACGCCCTGATCGAGGCAGGCGTGGTGGGGGTTCCGGCATGAGCGACGCGCACATCCTGATCGACCGCAGCGATCCGCGCATCATGCACGTCACGTTCAACCGCCCCGAAGCGCGCAACGCGATGACGTTCCCGATGTACGACCGGTTGGCGCAAATCGCGCGGGACGCCAACGGCGATACCGCGTTGCGCGCGATCGTGTTTCGCGGCGCGGGCGGCAAGGCGTTCGTCTCCGGCACGGACATCGCGCAGTTTCGTGAATTCAAGACCGACGCCGACGCGCTGGCCTACGAGGAGCGCATCAGGGTGGTGATCGACGCGGTGTCGCGCATCGCCGTGCCGACGATCGCTGCCATCGACGGCTCGTGCGTGGGCGGAGGCTTCGGGATCGCGGCAGCGTGCGATCTGCGCATCGCCACGCCGAACTCGAAGTTCGGCTTTCCGATCGCAAAAGGGCTGGGCAACTGCCTCTCGATGACCAGCCTATCCGGATTGGTCGCGCTCGTCGGGCCGGGGCGAGCGAAGGATCTTCTGTTCACGGCACGACTGGTGGAAGCGCGCGAGGCCGTCACGCTTGGACTCATTCACGAAGTCGCGGCGCGCGAGGCGTTCGAGACGCGCGTCGAGGAACTCGCACAGATGGTGGCGTCGTACGCGCCGCTGACGCTGCGAGCGACCAAGGAGGCGCTGCGGCGCCTGCGCGAGCGCATGGTTCCGGAGGGCGCGGATCTTGTGACCATGTGCTACGGAAGCGAGGATTTCAAGGAAGGCGTCGAGGCGTTTCTCGAAAAGCGCCCGCCGCGCTGGCAGGGCCGTTAGAGCCCCGCATCCGATAAGGCAGCGCCGGTCGCGGGTAGGAAAGCGACCATGCAACCGCCCGTGGCCACGACGCCCGAACCGCCGCGCTCCAAGGACGAGCGCTATCGCGAGATCTTGGCGACGCTCGCCAAGCACGGCTTCGGCGCCATCGGCGACCATTTCGTAGGCGACGGCGACGAGCGCGACCAATCGCGCGCGGAACGCTTGCGGCAAGCGTGCGAAGAGCTCGGCACGATGTTCATCAAGCTCGGGCAGATGCTCTCGACGCGCGGCGATCTGCTCCCCGAAGCGTACCGTCTCGAGCTCGCGAAACTCGTCGACGACGTCCCGCCGTTGCCGGTCGACGTCATCACGCAGGTGATTCGCGAAGAGCTGGGCGCGGCGCCCGAGACGATCTTCGCGTTCTTCGACCCGGTGCCGCTGGGCAGCGCATCAATCGGCCAAGTGCATAGCGCGCGCCTGGTGGACGGCCGCGACGTCGTCGTCAAAGTGCGCAAACCGGGTGTCGAGGCGCTCGTGCAGATCGATCTCAAACTGCTCGTTGAGCTCGTCGACACGTGGGCTCCGCGCTTTCCGGGGCTCAACCAGTACGACGCAAAGGGCGTGGTTCGCGAATTCAGCGAGTCGCTGCTGGGCGAGCTCGACTACCGGCGCGAAGCCACGAACGAAAAGTTCTTCCGCAGCATCTTCTCCAACGAGCCCGGGTTCGCGATCCCCGACGTGATCGCCGAGTACTCAACCGGCCGAGTGCTCACACATGAGCGCGTCGACGGACGCAAGGTCAGCGATGTCGCGGGCCTTTCGAACCGGCGCCGCGCAACCGTGTCGCAGCGAATCGCGCGGTTCGTGCTGGAGCCGGCGTTCGAGCACGGCGTGTTCTACGCCGATCCGCATTCCGGCAATCTGATGATCCAGGAAGACGGCGCGCTGGCCGTCGTGGATTTCGGGACCGTCGGGCGGCTCACACCAGAGGCGCGACGGCGCGTCGCCGGCATGTTCTTGGCGATCAGCCGGCGCGATGCGGAACGCTTGACGGATCGTGTCGTCGAGGTGACGTCTCCACGCCACCCGATCGATCGCCAGCAGCTCACGAACGACGTCGAACGGCTGCTCGAGCAATTCGTCGACGTCTCGTTCGACGACGTGCCGCTCGGGAATGCACTGGGCGAGCTCCTGCACATCCTGCGCCGCCATCAGCTGCGTCTGCCGTCGAATCTCGCCGCGTTCATCAAAGCGCTCGTGATGTGCGAAGGTATTTTGCAATCGCTCGACCCCGAGTCCAGCCTGACGGATTATCTGCAGCCGATGGCCGGAAAGCTGATCTACCAGGGAATCGCGGGCGGTGACGGCGGCACCGACCGGCTGCGTGATTCCGCGCTCGACGCGGCGCAGCTCTCCATCGAGTTACCACGGCGCATCGATCGCGTGCTGGGCGAGATCGAGCGGGGCAACCTCCGCGTCTGGACGCGCATCGAAGATGCCGATCCCATCATGAAGCGCGTCGAGCACATGGTCGAACGCGCAAACGTCACGATGCTGGCCGCGGCATGCATCGTCGGCCTGGCGATCGTGTTGCAGCTTTACCACCCGCAGGGATGGCAGCAGTGGATCGGCGTGGTCGTCTGGATCGGGCTCATCGGCGCGGTTGCCGCGACAATCCGAACGTTACTGGCGCTGCGCCGCCGTAGCTAGCCGCAATCCGCGCAGTGGCCGGTGAACGTCACCGCCTCGCCTTCGATCGCGACGCCGTGGCGTTCGGCGAGCCGGCGCACGGTTTGCGCCGGGACGGCGTATTCGAGATCGGTGATCGCGCCGCAGACGGTACAGCGGAAGTGTGCGTGCGGGCTTGCGGCAGGTTCGTACACAGCCGAGGCCCCGCCCGGAACATCGATCTTCATCACCGCGCCGAGCTCGTGCAGCCGAATGAGCCCACGGTGCACCGTGGCAAAGCCGATCCGGGGCTGCAGCGCGCGGGCGCGCACCCAAATATCGTGGGCGGTTACGTGGCTGCCGCGCCCGGCCTCCTCGACGACGTCGAGGACGGTTCGGTAGTTCGGCGGGAGCCCTTGATCGATGCTTGACATGGGCTTGGGGATGGAGTAGCCTCCAGTAGTATGTGAAAATGGTTCTCAGATTCAGTTATACGCGAGAACTGCCCTCAATGCAAGTCGGAGAAGAATATGCTCGAATCGGAACTCGACAAGAACGGCGGTTGCCCGGTACCGCACGGTACTCCTCAAGGCACCCACATGGACGCCGGGTTGATGACGAATCGAGACTGGTGGCCGAACCAGTTGAATCTCAAGATGCTCCACCAGAATTCGTCGCTGATCGACCCGATGGGTCCGTCGTTTCGCTACGCCGATGAATTCAAGAAGCTCGACCTGAACGCGCTGAAGAAAGACGTCTTCGCGCTCATGACGCGCTCGCAAGAGTGGTGGCCGGCCGACTACGGTCACTACGGGCCGTTCTTCATTCGCATGGCATGGCACAGTGCCGGTACCTACCGCATTTTCGACGGTCGCGGCGGCGCATCCAGCGGCACGCAACGTTTCGCACCGCTCAACAGCTGGCCGGACAACGCGAACCTCGACAAGGCACGCAGACTGCTCTGGCCGATCAAGCAGAAGTACGGCAGCACGATTTCGTGGGCCGATCTCATGGTGTTTGCCGGCAACTGCGCACTCGAGTCGATGGGGTTCCGCACGTTCGGTTTCGGCGGCGGGCGCGTCGACGTGTGGGAACCCGAAGAAGACATCAACTGGGGCAGCGAGCGAAAGTGGCTGGGCGGCGACGATCGCTATTCCGGCGACCGTGAGCTGGCGAACCCGTTCGGCGCCGTGCAGATGGGCTTGATCTACGTGAACCCGGAAGGGCCGAACGGCAACCCGGATCCGCTCGCGTCAGCGCGCGACATCCGCGAGACGTTCGCTCGCATGGCGATGAACGACGAGGAAACGGTCGCGCTCATCGCAGGCGGGCATACGTTCGGAAAAGTGCATGGCGCCGCCGATCCGCAGCAGTACGTCGGCCCCGAACCCGAGGGCGCGCCGATCGAAGAGCAGGGCTTGGGCTGGAGAAACAGCTTCGGCAGCGGCAACGGCGCCGCGACGATCACCAGCGGACTTGAAGGCGCATGGACGACGAGCCCCGCGAAGTGGGACAACAACTACTTCGACAATCTGTTCAAGTACGACTGGGAGCTGACGAAGAGCCCCGCCGGCGCGAACCAGTGGAAACCGAAGGATGCCGCCGCCGACGGCACGGTGCCCGACGCGCACGATCCGTCGAAGCGCCATGCGCCGATGATGCTCACCACCGATCTCGCCCTTCGGATGGACCCGAACTACGGCCCGATCTCGAAGCGGTTCCACGAGAATCCCAAAGAGTTCGCCGATGCGTTTGCGCGCGCGTGGTACAAGCTGACGCACCGCGACATGGGTCCGCGTTCGCGCTACCTCGGGCCGCTGGTCCCGAAGGAAGAGTTGGTGTGGCAAGATCCGGTTCCCAGCGCGACGCACCCGCTGATCGACGACGCCGACATCGCAGCGCTCAAAGGAAAACTTCTGGCGTCCGGACTTTCGACTTCGCAGCTGGTAGCCACGGCATGGGCGTCGGCGGCGACGTTCCGCAACTCCGATAAGCGCGGCGGTGCGAACGGCGCGCGCGTGCGCCTCGCACCGCAAAAGGATTGGGAAGTCAACCAGCCCGCGCAATTAGCGTCGGTTGTGACTGCACTCGAGAAGATTCAGAACGAATTCAACGGTGCGGCGAAGCACGGCAAGCAGGTTTCACTCGCCGACCTCATCGTTCTCGGCGGCTGCGCCGCGGTCGAGCAAGCCGCGAAGAAGGCCGGTCATGACGTGCGAGTTCCCTTCACTCCCGGTCGCACGGACGCGTCGCAGGAGCAGACCGACGTCGCCGCGTTCGCGGTGATCGAACCGCTCGCGGACGGTTTCCGGAACTACCTCAAGGCCGCGCCGTACGGCGTGTCCGCCGAAGAACTGCTCGTCGATCGCGCGCAGCTCATGTCGCTGACCGCTCCCGAAATGACGGTTCTCATCGGCGGCATGCGCGCGTTGGATGCGAACGCCGGGCAAACGAAGCACGGTATCTTCACGAACCGTCCGGGAACGCTCACCAACGACTTCTTCGTCAACCTGCTCGACATGGGTACGACGTGGCATCGCACGTCGGAAGCGGCGGAGACGTTCGAAGGGCGCGACCGCGCGAGCGGAGCGGCGAAGTGGAGCGCAACGCGCGTCGACCTCATCTTCGGATCGAACTCTCAGCTGCGCGCGCTCGCCGAAGTCTACGCCTGCGACGACGCGAAGAACAAGTTCGTCACGGACTTCGTCGCCGCGTGGGCCAAGGTGATGAACCTCGACCGGTTCGACGTCGCCTGACCTTACCTCACATCAAGAAGAGGCCTCGCGCGAGCGGGGCTTCTTCTTTTTCTCGGCCGCAGCCGTGTTCAGAGCTGCCGCGGCGCGAATCAGCGTTTTGAACGCCGCCTCATCGATGTCACCGTCCTCGGCGATATCGATCGCGCGCCTGACGTTGCCCTCGAGGCTGGAGTTGAAGAGTTTCGCAGGGTCCTTGAGCGCAGCGCCCTTCGCGAACGTCAGCTTCACGACGCTCTTGTAGGT
>JAXDMA010000322.1:0-8570 GCA_034666305.1 Vulcanimicrobiota bacterium | reverse complement strand
GCATGGGTATCCTGCCGCTGCAATACCGCACCGGCGACACGCGCGAGTCGCTCGGCCTCACCGGCGAGGAAACGTTCGCGCTCGAAGGCGTCGCCGCGAAGCTCGAGCCCGGCATGACGGTGAACGTCACGGCGACGGACGCGAGCGGAGTGAAGAAGCAGTTCGGCGCGCTGCTGCGCATCGACACGCCGGACGAGGCGGACTACTACCGCCACGGCGGCATTTTACAGTACGTGCTGCGGTCGTTAGCAACGTAAACCATGGACGACGCCGAATATGACTCTAGCCTCGAACGGCACCGTTTCGGCGAACCTGGGGGAGAGCGACGGCAGATAGAAGCCGCACGGGTCGCGGCCGTATTCAGAACGGAGACGGGCCACTTCGTATTCGAAAACCTTGAGATTCTCGGTGACCTCGATCTCCAAGAAGCGCAGGTGACCGCCGCCGCGCGTTTCGTTGACTGTCTCTTTTCTAAAATTCGCGCCGAGCGGGCAACGTTCAACGGGTCGCTTTCTTTTGTACGCTGCAATGTTAAGCACTTCCAGGGCTATCATGCGCATTTTGATGATTTTCGCATTATAGGTGGCGATGTTAAGAGGATTTCCTGCGCGAACGCGATCGTCGCCAAGACATTTTCAATAAAGGACGGCATTGTCGGCAGAATAGAGTTGAACTCTTGTCGCGTCGCGGGAAATCTAAGAATCCGAAACGTTTATGCGCAAGTAATCTCCGCGCAGAGGGCGGCGGTGAGCGGTATCCTGGACTTACGTCAGCTATCCGCAAAGCGCTTTGACATCGATGGGTTGCACGCTGATCGTATTGATGCCATCGGGCTGGCTCTTTCAAAGAGTGCGTCCTTTGACCGAATCGAAATCAAGGACCAGGTGGACTTAACTAATGCGCGCATAGGTTGCTTGCTCGCGATGCGTGCCGCGGCGATTGGAGACGACCTATACTTCGGAAACGCCGATATCCGCGGGCTTGATCTATCTGGAACGACAGTCGTCGACGCGCTGTTCTTGGATGGTACCTTCATACGCGGTGATCTTACCGCGCTGGGTGGCGCGTTCAGCAATTGTGAGTGCAGCGCGAAGATACTCGGATCCGTGCGGATAACAGATGCGACCTTTAACGTTGCGAGATTCGTCGACATACGCGTTCAAAAGGGTGTTTATTTCAATAGAAACGCGGTGTCAGGAACATTGACGATTGAATCCCGAGGGACTGTGATGGCGACGGTCGGCGAACGCTGCACGTTCGGTGGAACACGCATCGGCGGGCAAATACTGATCCGGGATATCGAAATCAAAGGGCAACTTTCGATGGTTTCCTTGACGGCGACCGACATTATTTTCCGCAATGTTCGAATCGGCAAGGAAATGAATCTCACCGGCGCGTCAGCAACCCTTGGCATGACGCTGCGAAGTTGCGTCGTCGGTCTAAGCGTCGATCTTCAGAGTATATCGACTACGAGCTTGAACGTTTCCGAGAGTAGCTGTGAGAGTATCTCAGCGGAAGGCGCCAACATAAAAGGTTCTGCAACCTTTGAATCTGTCGATCTTCTTGACCTCTCTGCCGTCCATGCTCAAATCAATGCAACTCTTAAATTGAGTGGGGCGAGAATAGCGAGGAGTCTCGATTTGAGTAGGGCGGAAGTCGGAAATTTGGAATTTGGAAGTGATCTCGAGGATCCTCCCGAAACGTACTCTTTTCCTAAGCGGGTCGTATTGCGAAACTGCAAATACGGATCGCTGCAGGGCCAATGGAGAACTCTGCTCGCGAGGCTCGAAGGCGCGACCGCATACGACTCTACCGCTTATCTTGCTCTCGAAGATTTCATGCGGTCTCGCGGACGTTCGGATTGGGCCGACTCAGTTTACCTCTCGTCGAAGACACATGCGGCAAAGATGCTTCAGTCAGGTGCGAAGCGTTTTGCGCAGAGCGTTCTGGAATGGATTTCTGGATACGGTGCTCGCCCGTTTCGTTTGTTGAGAGCATTCGCGATCATCGTGGCTACGGTGGCATTTATTCTGTTTGTAACACCGCAACTCTATCCGCGCTTACTGATTCACAGCCGGGAACCGTTTGGCGTCCTGTTGATGCGCGCATGCTTTACAACGCTCGATGTTTTGGTAAAAGGTGATCGAAGCGCGATCTTCACTCAAGCTAGTGGCGCCAGGAGTTCGATGGCGTTGCAAGCGATTCTCGACGTTGTGGCGATTCTTCGCTACACGGCATTGGCCGTATTTACTCTCTGGCTTGCATATATCACGGGCCTAGTGCGCTACGTAGGTACGCGGGGCTGAACTCGGAGCCTCTTGTATTCGGCTGACTTGAAATCCGGCAGCCC
Source organism: Vulcanimicrobiota bacterium (assembly GCA_034666305.1). Classification (GTDB taxonomy): domain Bacteria; phylum Vulcanimicrobiota; class Vulcanimicrobiia; order Vulcanimicrobiales; family Vulcanimicrobiaceae; genus Vulcanimicrobium. The sequence goes on along the minus strand of JAXDMA010000322.1, from coordinate 6,220 downwards.
TCTTAACCGATCTTTTCTCTGCGTCGCGCTTAAATGGAGAATCTGTCCGAAACACGTGAGGTCGCGATGTTGCAAAGTCGCTGTGACCGGCGCGCCGGGTCCATCTGGCGATACGCGGAGCCAGACCGCAGTTCTGCGGGCGGCGGGCAGAGCTCTGCGATCGTTCTACCGCAGCAGCCAGATCCGGCTGCTGCGGTAGTCGAAGACCGGTTCGAAGCGGCTGAGGATCCTGATGCCCACGTTGCCCAGCTCCGTAGGATCGTTGGCCGCGCCCTTGCGCATGATGCTCAGTTCGATCGGAACGTCGTTCACGGCGAGCGGCCCGAGCGTGATCGTGCGCGCGACCGCGCGCAATCCCGCCGCGTAGCCGGCGACGGCGCTGCTGAGGATCATCTCGCTCGCCTTGTAGCGCGCGACGAGGCGGTGCGTGCGCACGAACGGCGCGAGCACGAGCAGCGCGTTTGCATCGCCGGTATCGAGGCCGAGCGCGCCCGGCATGCCGTCGAGCGAGCCGTCGATCTCCGGCTCGCAGCCCGACAACCGCATGGGGATCGGCGCGGCCGTGATCCCGAACGCATCCACGTCGCGGCTTAGCACGACTCGGCGGCCACGGAAATCGAAGCGCACCGCAAAGCGCTGCATCACCTCGCAGCCGATCGTGCCGTCGAGGCCGTCGTTGTCACCGGGGATCACCGCGAACGGCTGATCGCGCAGCTCGGCAGCGCCGATGCGCATGCGCGCCGCGGTCGTGTAGCGGCGCGAGACGACGCCCGCGCCGAAGCCGCCCGCTTTGCCGTCGCCAACCACCTTCAAGTGGAGGCGGCGCGCGACGTCCGGCGTGATGTCGTTCGACGCGCCGGTATCGAACAGCACGTGCAGCACGGGCCCGTCGTCGATGCGGATCGGGACGATGGGATGTCCGCGCCGCATCTCCATCGGAACCGACGTGATCCCGTCCAGAACCGTGTCCTGCGGCGGCGGCGGCGGATTGAAGGCGTCGTCCGCCACCGTCGCGACCGGCTCCACGCTGCGCACGCGTTCGTGCGCCACGCCGAAACGCGTCGCAATCTCCTGGCGGAACGGCACGACCACGTCGTGGACGCGCCGATAGTCTGAATAACGCGAGCGCGTAGCCTCGCCGCCCGAATCGTCTTCGATCTCGCTCACCAAGCCCGTGCGCCGATCGAGCGTGACGATGATCGGTGCCGACAGCGTGGGATACCGCAGCCGCACGACGACGTCGCCGCGGCGGTTGCGCGCCGTGCTCACCACGGGATGCTCGGGTCCGCGGCGTCCCACGAAGTGTGCCCACGCCAAGCTGTCGAGGCGTGCTTGCGCGTTGCCTTCCACGATCGCCATCCCGGTCGCGTCGGAGCTCCACGACCGCGTGCCGTCGATGCCGTCTCCGGATGAAAGCGGGCCCGCGGAAACGCGTTCGGTGAAACGTCCGGTCGCCAGATCGACGAGGCTCGTCTCGGTGCCGCGCACGCCGTCGACCTCAATGTCTTGCAGGAGCCGAATGTAGCGCCGCTTCGCATCGAGAGATCGAATCACGCGAACGTCGGGCGCGATGAGTGCTTCGGAAGGGCGTGCGAGCGCGACGGCGGCTGCGAGCGCAAACGTGGAGATCACCGCACGCGATTCGGCTGCGGAAGAAGATTCTCCGCGGTCCTCGCGTACGAGGTTGCGATGCCGGCGCGGACCGCTCCCTTGGATCTGACGCTCGCCGACGTGGACCGCGCGGCGGCGCTGGTGCGCGAGGTCGTGCCCGTCACGCCCACGTATCGCTGGCCGCTGCTCGGCGAGCGCCTCGGCGTCGAGCTGTGGCTCAAGCACGAGAATCATGCGCCGCTCGGCGCGTTCAAAGTGCGCGGCGGGCTGACGTACGTCGCGGCGCTGCGCGAGCGGGCTCCGCACGTCACGCGGCTCGTCAGCGCGACGCGCGGCAATCACGGGCAGAGCATCGCGTTTGCCGCGGCGCGGGCGGGGCTGCGCGCGACCATCGTCGTGCCCGAAGGCAACTCGCCGGAGAAGAATGCCGCGATGCGCGCGCTGGGCGCGGAGCTCGTCGTGCACGGCCGTGATTTCGACGACGCGAAAGCGTTCGCGGCGACGTTGGTCACCTCGGACGCGCACGCGGAGTTCGTGCCGTCGTATCATCGCGATCTCGTCGCCGGCGTGGCGACCTACGCGCGCGAGCTGTTCGCCGCCGGCACGTTCGACGTCGTGTACGTTCCCGTCGGCCTAGGCTCCGGGATCAGCGGCATCATCGCCGTGCGCGACCTCCTCGGCCTCGATACCGAGATCGCAGGCGTCGTGAGCGAACGCTTCCCGGCGTACGCGCGCGCGCTCGACGGTGCCGAGGACGTCGAGACCGAGCCCGCCGAGTCGATCGCGGACGGCGTGGCCGTGCGCGTCCCCGATCCGGCGGCGGTCACCGTCATCCGAGCGGGCGCGGCGCGCATCGTCGCGGTCTCCGAAGACGCGATTCGCGCTGCGATGCGCTGGATTTTCACCGACACGCACAACGTCGCCGAAGGTGCGGGGGCCGCGGCCGTCGCCGCGGTTGCCGCCGAGCGTGCGCGTCTGCGCGGCAAGCGCGTGGCGGCCGTGATCTCCGGGGGCAACGTGGACGCGGCAGTATTCGCGCCGGTTCTCGCGTAGGAGGCGGAATGATCCCACGTCAGGTCGCCATCCTCTCGTTCGAGGGGCCGGATCGATACGCGTCGATCGGGGGGCTCGCGACGCGGGTCACGCAGCTCGCGCGCGCGCTCGGCGCCGCCGGGCACGACGTTCAGCTGTTGTTCCTCGGCGATCCCAACCTCGAGCCCGTCGAGACGAGCGATCCGGGCGTGACGCTGCGGCGCTGGTCGCAGTGGATCTCGGCGCAGCACCCGCGCAACGCGTACGACGGCGAGGCCGGCAAAGTGCACGACTGGGGTCTTAGCGTGCCGCCGTGGATCGTCGACGAGCTGATCGTGCCCGCGCACGCGCGCGGCGAGCGCGTGCTCGTGATCGCCGAAGAATGGCAGACCGCGAACGTCGCGATCGCCATCGACCGGCTCGCGCGGGAGCGCGGCGTACGCGCCGGCTTGACGATGATGTGGAACGCGAACAACACGTACGGTTTCGAGAAAATCCACTGGCCGACGCTGACGCGCGCCGCCGCCGTGACGGCGGTCAGCAAGTACATGAAGTTCGAGCTTGCGCAATGGGGCGTGCACGCGCTCGTGATCCCCAACGGCATCGATCCCGCGCTGCTCGACGGTGCCGATCCCGAGCGGACCAAAGCGATGCGCGAAGCGTTCGGCGCGCGCCCGACCTGCGTCAAGGTCGGCCGCTTCGATCCCGACAAGAATTGGCTCCAAGCGATCGACGCGCTCGCCGACGTGCGCGCGTCCGGCGTTGACGCGCGGCTGATCGTGCGCGGCGGCAAAGAACCGTACGGCGACGTCGTGCTGGGCCGCGCGCGCGAGCGCGGCCTTACCGTCGAACGGCTCGCATACGAAGGCAGCGACTGGCGCGAGCTCGCGACGCGGCTGGCGGTCGTCGACGCGGCGGTCGTGCACGTGCGCGCATTCCTCGACGAAGCGACGCTCTACGCGCTCTACGCCGCGGCCGACGTCGTGCTCGCGAACAGCGGCAAGGAGCCGTTCGGGCTCGTGGGACTCGAGGTGATGGCGGCGGGCGGTGTCGTGGTGTGCGGCGCGACCGGCGAAGAGTACGCCGAGCCGTTCGTCAACGCGATCGTGTGCGACACCGGCGACGGCCGGGAGCTCGCGACGTACCTGCGCGCATTGTTCGACGACGCCAACCTGGCAGAGGAGCTTCGCACCAACGGCGCCGAGACGGCCGCGCGGTACACGTGGTCGCACGTCCTGGACTCGCTGGGCCGCAAGATCGAGTACGTCAACGCCGTCGCAAAGTAACGCGGGCTTGCGCCCCGAAAGCTGACCGATGGACACGCCCCACGCGAACGGTCCGGTCATGCTCGTCACCGGCGGCAGCCGCGGGATCGGCGCCGCGATCGTGCGCGCCGCGGCCGCCGCGGGGTACGAGATCGCGCTGACGTACGCCGAGGACCGCGCGGCCGCCGAGAGCGTCGCCGCGGAGGTCAACGGCACCGGAAGGCGCGCGGTGATCGTCAAGGCGGACGTCGCGCGCGAAGAAGACGTGCTCGCGGCGTACGCCGCCGTCGACGACGCCTTCGGGCGCATCGACGCGCTCGCGATCAACGCCGGCATCACGGGGCGCTTCACGCGCGTCGACGAGATCGACGCCGCGACGCTGGAACGCGTGTTGGCGGTGAACGTCACCGGCGCGTTTCTGTGCGCGCGTGAAGCGGTGCGCCGCATGTCGACCGCGCGCGGCGGCTCCGGCGGCGCGATCGTCGTCGTGTCGTCGCGCGCCGCGGGCCTGGGCTCGCCCGGCGAGTACGTGCACTACGCGGCATCGAAGGCCGCCGCCGACACGCTGACGCGCGGCCTCGCCAAAGAGGTCGCAAGCGAGGGCATCCGCGTGAACGCGGTCGCGCCCGGACTGATCGACACCGAGATCCACGCGCGCGGCGGGCGGCCCGAACGCGTCGCGCGCATCACGCCGACGATCCCGATGGAACGGATCGGCACGGCGGACGAAGTCGCCGCGACGGTGTTGTGGCTGCTGTCCGATAAGGCTTCCTACGTCACCGGCGCGATCGTGGACGTGTCGGGGGGCCGCTGACGTCCGCCGCATTTCGTTGACGCGTCGACGTGCAACGCACGCGCGTCAACGTTTTTGGTGACGCGCGTCAACGCGGAAGTGCGCCGCGTTCGTCCACGAGGACGGCGAGCAATACACTGCGTCCCAACCGTACATTGCTACGCAACCTTAACGAACGAACTGTGGGCAAGCGCATAATTCCGGATATGCTATCGCACGGATCGCGTCCGCCATGGGCACACGGGTGAGGGCGCAAACCCACGGTACGTTCGCTCGATCAGTTTGATCGAACGGCGAGCTCGCGTGAGCTCTCGGCGTTCAGTCGCCGCCGTCTCCGTCTGGAGTACATTCAAGGATGAAGCCCCTTTTCACGGCCGGAATCGTCGCCGCTCTCGCCTTAGGCGGGTGCGGCGGTTCGCATGGGAGCGCGCCCGCGCTCCCGGCCCAAAGCGTGTCCGGCCAAGCACATCAGACTCACGTTCGTCACATGAAGAACGGCCGCAAGCCCCAGGACATCGTGGGCGGCGCGCCGTCGATCAGGTTGTTCAACATCTCCATCAATCTCTTCGACGCGCCGCTCATCGGAGCGACCGCAGGGAACGCCCAGTTCAACGCGGGCATCCTCGGCATCGACGCGATCGATGCCGGCGGCGATTCGTGGCAGCTCATCGCGAGCGACGCTCCGCAGGTCGTGAACCTGCTGTCGCTGCAAAGCTCGTCGCTTCAGATGGGCAGCGGGTCGCTCCCGGCCGGGACGTATCCGTCGATCCAGCTGCTGCTCGATCCGGCGACGACGACCGTCACGTACAACGGTCAGACCTATCCCGCGCGCTTCACCGATCCGAATCATCCGTGGTGGGACCCGGGCCAGACGGTCGAGGCCGTCAACGTCCCGCTCTCCATCACCGGCGCGGACGGTGATTCCCTCAACGCCACCTTGGACTTCAACGTGTTCCAATCGGCGAACCTCGCCGACGGCGTGGTGTACCTCACCCCGACCGTGGCCGGCGGCATGGGGTCGCCGACGATCAACGGCACCGTTGCGAACGCCGCCGGACAGCCGGTTGCGAACGCGACCGTGATTGCGACCGATTCACACGGCGTCGTGGCCAACACCACGCTCACCGCGGCGGACGGCTCGTACCATCTTCGCGGAATCAATCCCGGCGGTTACACGGTCAGCGTCGCGAACACGTTCACGACGAACGCCGGCGTCACCGTTACCGCGTCGGGTGCCGACGACGGCGCCGCTCCATCGGCGTATGCACTCGTCGGGCCAAACACCCAGCTCACCCTTGCAACGTTGCGCGACTAGGAGCTTCAGATGCCGGACACAACGGACGTGTTCGTCGCTGATTCGCTCCGCGACGCCCGCGTCGCATTGCGTGCAGCGTTGTACGACGCCGCATTGGAGCTCCTAGAAGGCTGTGAGGACTGGCCGGCAGAGTTTGCCGAACAGGCCATCACGATCAAAGCCGAAACGCTCGGCCGCCGCGACCCCGTTGGCGCGGTGACCTAC
>JAXDMA010000321.1:0-53080 GCA_034666305.1 Vulcanimicrobiota bacterium | reverse complement strand
TCAACGCGATGCGCGAGCGCAACCGCATGATGCGCACGATGTGGGGCTGGATCGGCTTCACGTCGGCGCCCGTGGAGCACGAGCGCGCGCCGCGCCACGGCGGCAAGTCGACCTATGCGTTCGCGCGCAACGTGCGGTTCGCGCTCAACGGAATCATCGCGAGCTCCGTCGCTCCGCTCAAGCTGATCCCGCTCTTCGGCGTCACGCTCGCGGCCATCTCCTTCGTGACGATGATCGTCCTGGCGGTCGACTGGGTGATGTTCGGCGTGCCGTTCGCCGGCTACGGGACGATCGTCGCGCTCATGCTCCTGATGTTCGGGCTGCTGTTTCTCTTTCTCGGGATCATCAGCGAATACGTCGGGATGATCTTCGAAGAAGTCCGCGCCCGGCCGTCGTTCATCGTGGCGGCGGAGCACGGGTTCGAAGACCTTGTCCGCGCGTAGCGTGCTGGTCACGGGCGCCGCGCGCGGCATCGGCGCCGCGATCGCGGCGCGCTATCGAGCCGGCGGCTGGCGCGTGCTGGCGCCGTCGCGGGCCGAGCTCGATCTGAGCGACGCGGCCGCCGTCGCGCGCTATTGCGAGCGCGACGACCTGGGTGACGTCGACGTGCTCGTGAACAACGCCGGTGAGAACGTGCTGGGTTCGATCGCCGCGCTGCCCGACGCCGACCTGCATCGAATGATGCAGACGAACATGCTGTCGGCATGGTCGCTGCTGCGCCGTTTCGCCGGACCGATGGCGGAACGCGGCTGGGGGCGCGTCGTCAACGTGGCCTCGGTGTACGGCATCAAGAGCCGCGCCGCGCGCGGCGCGTACACGGCCAGCAAGGCCGCGCTGATCGGGCTCACCAAGACGGCGGCGATCGAGTACGGTGCGGGCAACGTGCTGGTCAACGCCATCGCGCCCGGATTCGTCGACACGGAGCTCACCCGCCGGAACAACACGCCCGAGCAGATCGCCGCGCTGTGCGCGCAAGTCCCGTTGCGCCGGCTGGCGTCGACCGCCGAGATCGCGGTCTTGGCGACCTGGCTTGGCGGTGAAGACAACACGTACGTCACGGGCCAGACCGTCGCGATCGACGGCGGTTTCTTGATCCAATGATCGGCGCGGGCGCGCCGCTTCCGATCGCTTCGTCGCAGGGCGACTACGCCGTCGAACCGTTCGCGGACATCGCCTCGCTCGCCGCCGCAATCGCGTCGCTGCCCGCGCCGTTCGCGATCGTCGACGAACGCGTCGCAGCGCTGTACGGCGAAGCGTTTGCGGCGTTCGCGGATATCCCGCGCTACGCGATCGCCGCGACGGAAGCGGAAAAGACGCTGCAGGGCGTCGAGCGCGCCTTGCTCGCGCTGCAGGCGGCCGGCGGCGGCAAGAGCACGACGATCGTGGCGATCGGCGGCGGCGTCACGCAAGACGTCGCGACGCTGAGCGCGCACCTATGGTACCGCGGTGTGCCGTACGTCTACGTTCCGACGACGCTGCTGGCGATGGCGGACAGCTGCATCGGTGCGAAGTGCGCCGTGAATCTCGGCGCGTTCAAGAACCAGCTCGGCACCTTCCAATCACCGCGGCGCGTCTTGGTGTGCGAACGGTTCGCCGACACGCTCGCGGACGACGACGTGCGCTCGGGGTACGGCGAGATCGTCAAGCTCGCGATCGTCGAATCCGCGGCGGCGTTCGCCAAGGTTCGCGGCGACGTGACCGCCGGCGGTTTTCGCGGCGCGGAGCTGAGCGGTCACATCCGGGCGAGCCTCGAGACGAAGCGCCGGATCATCGAGCTCGACGAACACGAGCGCGACCTGCGCCGGATCCTCAATTTCGGGCACACGTTCGGGCACGCGCTCGAGTCCGTCACGAAAAACGCCGTGCCGCACGGGATCGCCGTCGCCTGGGGGATCGACGTCGCGAACTTCGTGGCTTGGCGGCGCGGACTGCTCGCGCGCGCCGTCTACGACGAGGTGCACGCGTTCATCGCCGGGTCGTTCGCATTTCGTGGCGCGGGATCGTACGACGCGGCGGCGATCCTTTCGGCGATGGCGCGCGACAAGAAGGCTTCCGCCGGCAGCGTCGCGCTCATCCTGGCGCACGCGCTCGGCGACGTCCGCGTGGTCCCGACGGCGCTCGATGCGCGGCTTTTGACCGACATCGGCGACTACGTTCGCGCCGAAGACGTCTTCGCCGCTTAGGCCGGGGCGCCGGTGCGCTCGCACGCTTCGACGATCGCGCGCGCGACGAAGTCGATCTCCGCGTCGCCCAAGCCCGGGAACGTTCCGACCCAGAACACGTCGTTCATGATGATGTCCGCGTTGGGCAGGCTGCCGACGACGCGATACGCGACGTCCGCATACGCGGGCTGGCGCACGAGGTTGCCGGCGAACAGCAGCCGCGTCCCGATCTTGCGGTCGTTCAGCCGCTGCACCAGCGTGTTGCGGTCGATCGGCGCGCCGGGCAGCACGCGGATCGGATAGCCGAACCACGACGAAGAACCGCCCGGCGGGTCCGCGGGAAGCGCGAGCCACGACACGCCCGCGAGGCGCTCCGACAGCCGCAGCGCGTTGCGCCGCCGCGCCGCGATGAACCCGTCGACTTTTTCCAGCTGCGCGACGCCGACCGCGGCTTGCATGTCGGTGAGCTTGAGATTGTAGCCCAGGTGGCTGTACGTGTACTTGTGGTCGTAGCCGTGCGGCAGATCGCCGAGCTGCCAATCGAAGCGCTTGCCGCACGTGTTGTCCTTGCCGGGCGCGCACCAGCAGTCGCGGCCCCAGTCGCGAATCGATTCGACGATCTTGCGCAGCTTGGGCGAGCGCATCATCACCGCGCCGCCTTCGCCCATCGTCATGTGGTGCGCCGGATAGAAGCTGACCGTCGCGAGGTCGCCGAACGTTCCGACTTGGCGCCCCTGCCAGGTTGCGCCGACCGCGTCGCACGTGTCCTCGATCATCCACAAGCCGTGTGCGCGGCAAAAGTCGTGCACCGCTTGCGCGTCGTACGGGTTGCCCAACGTGTGCGCCAGGATGACCGCCCGGGTTTTCGGCGACAAGGCGCGCTCGAATTGCGACAGGTCGGCGTTGTACGTGCTCAGCTCGCTGTCGACGAACACGGGGACGCAGCCGGCTTGCACGATCGGGTTGACCGTGGTGGGGAAACCGGCCGCGGCCGTGATCACTTCGTCGCCGGGGCGCAGCCGGCGCTCTTCGAGCGCGGGAGACGTCAGCGCCATGAGCGCGCACAGGTTTGCGCTGGAACCCGAGTTGACGAGCACGCATTCGCGGATGCCGAACCACCGCGCGAACTCCGTTTCGAATTGCACCGCGTAACGGCCGGTCGTCAGCCAAAAGTCCAGCGAGCTGTCGACGAGCGCCACCAGCTCGCGTTCGTCGAATGCACGGCCGCTCACCGGAACCGCATCTTCGTCCGGCGCGAACGTGCGCGGTTCGTACGCCGCGCGAAAGTACGCGCGCGTCTTTTCCAGGACTTCGGCGCGCAGCGCCTGTGCCTCCGGGGTGTCGCCGCGGTCGCGCAGCATCAGCGCGCCGCTCGAAGCGGCGCCGAGAGGTGCGTGCGATACCACGCCACCGTCTCGTGCAGCCCGTCCTCGAGACTCCAGCGGGGACGCCAGTCCAGGCGCGCGCGCGCCTTGCCCGCATCGAGGGTCTGCTCGCGGATCTCCATCGGCGCGGCGTCGAGCACGACGGGATTCGCTTCGACGTGCATCACGCGCGCGATCGTCTCGACGATGTTCATCGCCGTCGAACCGGATTGCGTGCCGAAGTTGAAGGCCTCGCCGGCGACGCCCGCGCGGTCCGTCGCTTCCGCCAGCGCGATGTACGCGTCGACCGCGTCTTTGACGTAGATGTAATCGCGTACCGGCGCGCCGTCGCTGCGCAGCACGGGGCGCTCGCCGCGCAGCAAGCTGCGGATCGTGCCGGGGACGATTCGGGACCAGTTCAAGTCGCCGCCGCCGTAGATGTTGCCGCAGCGCGCGATCGTGACCGGCAGGCCGTAGGTATGGTGATACGCGGCGGCGAGCAAATCCGCGCAGCTCTTCGAAACGTCGTACGGGTGCTTGCCGGCCAGCGGCATCGCCTCGGTGTACGGCAGGACTGGAGCTTCTCCGTACGCTTTGTCGGTCGAGGCGACGACGAACGCCTTGACGAGCGGCTGCAGCCGGCGCGCCGCTTCCAGCAGGTTGTACGTCCCGCGAATGTTGGATTCGAAGCACTCGAGCGGATCGCGGAGCGCCGTCCCCACGATCGTCTGCGCGCCGAGGTGGAAGATCGTCTCGCACTCGTAGGAGTTGACGGCGCGCGCGCAGTCCGCGATGTCGGCGAGGTTGCCGCGCACGATGCTGCACGAGCGGGCGATCGCGCCCGAGTAAAAACGCGATTGCGGGTCGTCGTCGAGCACCAGCGCGACGACCGCTGCGCCGCGCTCGAGCAGCGCCTCGCACAGCCACGAGCCCACGATCCCCGTCGCTCCCGTGACGAGCACGCGCCGCCCGTCCCAGCGCGACCCGGCGCTCATCGCGTTTTCGGCGCGGCAGCCCGCGCCCAGGGAGGATTGCCGGACGCCCAAAGCTCCTCGAGCAGGCGTTTGTCGCGCAGCGTGTCCATCGGCTGCCAGAAGCCTTCGTGCAGATAGCACGAGAGCTGACCGTCCTGCGCGAGGCCGACGAGCGGCTCGTGCTCGAGCAGCGTCTCGTCGCCGCCGATGCGGTCGAACAGCTCGGGTTCGAACACGAAGAAACCGCCGTTGATCCAGCCTTCGGTGGTCTGCGACTTTTCCTGAAACGTCTTCACGCGGTTGCCGTCGACCTGAAGCGCACCGAAACGGGCCGGCGGCCGAACCGCGGCGAGCGTCGCGATCCGTCCCTCGCGGCGATGAAACGCGACGAGGTCTGCGACGTCGATCGACGCGAGGCCGTCGCCGTAGGTGCACATGAACGTCTCGTTGCCGATGACCTCGCGCAAGCGCTTGATGCGCCCGCCCGTCATCGTGCCGATACCCGTATCGATCAAGTGGATCTTCCAGCGCTCGGTGAGGCGGTCGCGCACGCCCTCGACCGTGCCGGTCGCGAGGTCGATCGTGAGATCGTTGTTGTGCGCCCAGAACGCGCGAAAATATTCCTTGACGACTTCTTGCTTGTAACCCAACGCGATGACGAACTCGTCGAAGCCGGCCGCCGAATAGATGTTGAGCAGGTGCCACAGGATCGGCTTGCCGCCGACTTCCACCATGGGCTTCGGACGGTTCTCGGTCTCCTCGGAGATGCGTGTGCCGAGGCCGCCCGCGAGGATTACGGTCTTCACGTCGGCTCACCATTGGCCGTTCGCGGCGCCGCGGCCCGCACGAGCCGGTCGCGCACCGCCGCGTTCGCCTCGGTGTTCGCCGGCAGCGTCGCCACGATCGTGGCGTAGCCGTCGGCGTCGAGCGCACGCAGCGTCGCGTACAGCGCCGTCGCGGCGGCGGCGGGATCGTCGGGCAGCGTCAGCAGCGCGACCCGTCCGCCGGCATCCGCGAGCCTGCGCGCTTCGCCTTCGCGATCCTGCGGTTCGACGAGCACGACGTGCGCGCGCGGAGCGTAGTGCGATCGCAGCGTGCCCGGCGCGCGGACCGCACCGCCGACACGCGTCACGACGGGCACGCCAAGCGCGGCGCCCAATTCCGACGGCGTGACGGACCCGGCGCGCAGCACGGCGGGCACGGCGCCGGTGAGATCGACGATGGTCGACTCGATCCCCACGCGCGCCGGGCCGCCGTCGACGACGAGATCCACCTCGTCGCCGAGGTCGGCGCGCACGTGCTCCGCGCGCGTCGGGGAAATGCGCCCGAAACGGTTCGCCGACGGCGCCGCGAGCGCGCCCCCGAACGCCGCCAGAATCGCGCGCGCGAGCGGATGCTCGGGCACGCGCACCGCGACCGTGTCTTGGCCGCCGGTGACGTTCAGCGGCGTGCGCGGGCCGCGCGCGACGATCGCCGTCAGCGGTCCGGGCCAGAAACGCAGCGCGAGCGCGCGCAGCGCCGGCGTGATCTCGGCAACGTAGCCCTCGAGCGCATCGACGTCGTACACGTGCACGATCAGCGGATGATCGGGCGGCCGGCCCTTGATCGCGTACACGCGCGCGATCGCGGCGGCATTCGCGACGTCGGCAGCGAGGCCGTAGACGGTTTCGGTGGGGATCGCGACGACGCCGCCGCCGCGCAGTACGGCGACCGCGCGCGCGACCACGTCATCGTCGTGCATCAGTGCGTCGAGCCGTCCGGCTCGATCGATGCGAACCCCGCGAACGGGCGCAGCACGTCGGGAACGGTGACGCCCCCGTCGGCGCGCTGGTAGTTCTCGACGACGGCCGCCAGCGTGCGGCCGACGGCGCCGCCCGAGCCGTTGAGCGTGTGCACGAATTCGGGTTTCGCCGCGGCCTCGCGGCGAAAGCGAAGCCCGCTGCGACGCGCCTGGAAGTCGGTGCAATTCGAACACGAGCTGATCTCGCGGTACGCGTCAGCGCCCGGAAACCACGCCTCCACGTCGTACGTCTTCGCGGCGTTGAACCCGGTATCGCCGGCGCACAGCAGCATGACGCGGTGCGCGATCCCGAGCTCTTCGTATAACCCCGTCGCATTGCGCACGAGCGTATCGAGATCGTCGAAGGAGCGCTCGGGCAGCGTGAGCCACACGAGCTCGACCTTTTCGAATTGGTGCTGGCGGATGAGCCCGCGCGTGTCGCGACCCGCCGCGCCGGCCTCTTTGCGAAAGCACGGCGTGTGCGCGGTGTAGCGCAGCGGTACACTACCCGGCGCGAGTATCTCGTCGCGGTGCAGCGCGGTCAGCGATACCTCGGCCGTGGGGATCAAGTACAGCGCGTCGTTCGCGTCGTCGCCTTCGAACGCGTACATTTGATCCGAGAACTTCGTCAACTGGCCGGTCGCCCACATCGTCGAGCGCGATACCAGCACCGGCGGGTTGATCTCGACGTACTCGTTGCGCGCCGCGCGGTCGAGAAAGAACGAGACAAGCGCGCGCGAGAGGCGCGCCCCGGCGCCGCGCAGGACGGTGAACCGCGAGCCCGCCAGCTTCGCCGCGCGTTCCACGTCGAAGATCCCCAGCCGCTCGCCGAGCTCCCAATGCGGCTTCGGTGCGAAATCGAAGCGCGGCGGCTCGCCCCAAGCGCGCACCTGCACGTTCGCGTGCTCGTCGCTGCCGTCCGGCACGGACCCGTCGAGCACGTTGGGCACGTCGGAAAGCGCCGCGGCGATCTGCTCGTCGAACGACGGCAGCCGTTCGCCCGCCGTGCCGATCCGCGCGTCGAGCTCTGCGATTCGCGGGCGCAATTCGGCCGCCGCCGCTTTCTTGTCCGCCGCCTGTGCGATCTGCGCGGTCAGCGCGTTCTTCTCGGCCTTGAGGTTCTCGACGGCGACGATGGTCGCGCGGCGTTCGCGATCGAGCTCGAGCACGCGATCCACGAACTCCGCACCGATGCCGCGCCGGCGCGCGGCGATTCGGACGTGATCGGGTTCGCGCCGCAGCAGTTCGAGATTGAGCACAGCCGCGGTGCGTTCGCGATGGCGGCGGTCCCCTCCGTGTGCGGGTCGAATGGGGCGTGCGATGCGAGCGCTGCAGCCCGGGGCGACCTTCGAGACCGACCGGCTCCTCGCGCCCGCCGAGGCGCTCGAAACGTATTTTGCCGCGGTGACCGTGCGCCCGCGCGGAACCGAGCGCGTCGGGCTCGACCGGGCGTTCGGCCGAATCCTTGCGCGCGACGCCGTCGCCGGCGCGCCGTACCCGGCCGACGATCGTGCGACGATGGACGGGTTCGCCGTGCGGTCCGCCGAGGGCGGCACGCCGCGCCGCATCGCCGGCACGATCCGGATGGGCGCGGCGCCGCCCGGCCCGCTCCGGCCCGGCGAGGCGATGCGCATCCCGACCGGGGGCGTGCTTCCGCCGGGCGCCGACGCCGTGCTGCCGGTCGAAGACGGCGAGGAGCGCGACGGCGAGCTGATCGCCGCCGAGGCGCCCAGGCCGGGCGCGTACTTCACCCGGCGCGGCGAAGACATGGCGCCGGGCGATCTGGTGCTGCACGCGGGCCGGCGAGTCGGCGCCGCCGAGCTCTCGGTGCTGGCCACGCTGGGCGTCACCGCCGTGGAAGTCTACCTCCGGCCGTCCGTCGCCGTCGTTTCCACCGGCGACGAGCTCGTCGATGCGGCGCACGTTCCCGGCACCGGCCAAGTGCGCGACTCGAACCGGTGGGCGATCGCGGGCGGGCTCGCCGCGTTGGGCTGCGAGGTGGTGCATCTGCCGCGCGCCGTCGACGAGGTCGGCGCGATTCGCGCCGGGATCGCGGAGGGTTTGCGCGTCGCCGATGCGGTCGTTCTCACCGGCGGCTCGTCGGTCGGCGCACGCGACCACGTGCCGGCCGCGATCGACGGTCTCGGTGCGCCCGGCGTCGTCGTCCACGGCTTGCGCGTCAAGCCCGGCAAGCCGACGGTGCTCGCGGCGGTCGGGACCCGGCCGGTGATCGGGCTGCCGGGAAATCCCGCCAGCGCGCTGACGATCCTGGACGCGATCGCCTCCGCGGTGTTTCGCGCGCTGACCGGCGAGGCGCAAGCCCGCCGCGCAACCGTGGCCGCCGTCGCGGCCGAGGCGTTCCCCGGGCGGGCCGGCTGGACGTGGTACGTCCCCGCGGTGCTCGACGGCGCGGCCGCGCGGCCGCTGGCGCTGCGCGCGTCGCCCACGAGCTTGCTGGCCCGGGCCGACGGCTACGTGGTGGTCGGGCCGGATCGCGCGCAGGTCGAGGTGGGCGAACCGGTCACGGTCGTGCGCTACGGCGGCACCGCGTGAGACGTCCGCTCGCGCTCGCCGCGGTGCTCGCGCTCGCCGCTTGCACCGCGCCCGCGCCCGACACCGCGCCGGGCCCGCAGCAAACGCGGCCCGCGACGACGGTGCTGCGCGACGCGCTGATCATGAGCGCCGTCAAGGCGCGGCTGACCGCGGAATATCCCGACTCGACCACGAGCGTCGGCGTCTCGGTGGTCGACGGCGTCGTCACGCTGCGCGGCAAGGTGCGCGACGCCAAGACGCGCCAGGCGATCGTCGCGGACGCGGAGCGCACGACGTACGTGAAGCGCGTCGTCGACCATCTTCGCGTCGATCCGCGCAGCCCGCGCTTGCGAGACCAGGTCGGTGACGTCGCGCTGGCCACCCGGGTTCAGGCCGCGATCGCCGCGCAGCTCGGCTTGCAGAACGTCACCGTGCGGGTCGACGCCGGCGTCGCGACGCTGACCGGGACGGTTCGCGACGCGAAGACGAAGCGCACGATGCTCGCGACCGCGCGCGACACGGCCGGCATTCGCAACGTCGTCGACCGCATTCGGGTCGCAGGCACGTGAGCGAGCCGCCCCGTTTCCCGCAGCCCACGGCCCAAGTCGCCGCCGTGCCGCCGTCGACGCCGTTCGTCGCGCCCGAAGAGCTCGCGCGCCGGCTCGGCTTGCGCGAGATGCTCCGGCTCGGCGCGAACGAAAGCGCGTTCGGCCCGTCGCCGCGCGCGATCGCGGCGATGCGCGACGCCGTGCCGCTGACGTCCTGGTACGGCGATCCCGAGTCGCTCGAGCTGCGCAGCGCGCTGGCCGCGCGCCACGGCTGCACCATCGGCGAGATCGTGGTCGCCTGCGGCATCGACGACTTGATGGGCCTCATCGTGCGCGCGTTCTGCGCGCCCGGCGAACCGTGCGTCGCGACGCGCGGCACGTATCCGACGCTGTTCTACCATTTGGCCGCGTACGGCGCGCGCGCGGAGTTCGCCGAGCCGGACGAGCGCGGCGGGATCGTGCCCGAACGCATCGTCGACGCGGTCGCGCGCTCGAACGCGAAGCTCGTCTACGTCGCGAACCCCGACAACCCGTCGGGCGGTTTCGTCGACCGCGCCACGATCGCGGCGCTGCGCGCCGCTTTGCCGGACGACGTGCTGCTGTTCTTGGACGAAGCGTACGCCGACTTCGTCGCGCCCGCCGACTTGCCGGCCGATGTCATCGACCCGCGCACGATCCGCACGCGCACGTTTTCAAAAGCGTACGGCATGGCGGGCGCGCGCATCGGTTACGCGCTCGCGTCCGCCGGCACGGTGACGACGTTCCAAAAGCTTCGGCTGCACTTCGGCGTCAACCGCACCGCGCAGATCGGCGCGCTCGCGGCGCTCGACGACGGCGCGTTCCTGCGCGGCGTGATCGCCGAGGTCGAGCGCGGGCGGGACGAATACCACGCGCTGGCCGCGCGGCACGGCCTGCC
Organism: Vulcanimicrobiota bacterium; assembly: GCA_034666305.1. Lineage (GTDB taxonomy): Bacteria > Vulcanimicrobiota > Vulcanimicrobiia > Vulcanimicrobiales > Vulcanimicrobiaceae > Vulcanimicrobium. The sequence goes on along the minus strand of JAXDMA010000321.1, from coordinate 42,804 downwards.
GTCGCTGCCGTCGGCGACCAATTTCGTGTGCATCGGCATCGGGACCAAGGCGCAGGCCGACGCGATGCTCCAGGCTCTGCTCGAGCGCGGCGTGTTCGTGCGCAAGCCGTGGGCGCCGCCGATCGACGGGTACGTCCGCGTGACCGTCGGGACCGCGCCGCAGCGTGCGGCGTTCGCGCAAGCGTTCGCCGAGGCGCTCGACGGCGTACGGGAGAAGGCGGCAAGGTGAGGTACGCGGTCGTCTCCGACGTCCACTCGAACATCGAGGCGCTCGACGCGGTGTTCGCGCTGCTGCGCGACGACGACGCGCTGCTGTGCCTTGGCGACATCGTCGGTTACGGCCCCAACCCGAACGAGTGCGTCGAAAAGATTCGCGCGCGCGCGACGGCGACGGTGCTCGGCAACCACGACGTCGCCGCGATCGACAACTTCGGCCTCGCGTACTTCAACCCGGCGGCGCGCGAAGCGATGAAGTGGACCCAAAGCGTGCTCGCCAAAGAAAACCTCGCGTGGCTCGACAGCCTGGGTTACGAGTTTCGCATGCCGGAGTTCTTGCTCGTGCACGGCGCGCCGATCAACTACTTCGAGTACATCCTCGACAAAGCGGCGGCGGCGCGCGCGTTCGCGGCGACGGACGCGCCGATCATCTTCATCGGGCACACCCACATCGCCGAAGTCTACACGCTCAACGAAGACGGCACGATCGAGCACGAGCACCTGCAGCAAGGAGCCGTCGTGAAGCTGCTGCCGGGCCTGCGCTATCTGTTCAACGTCGGCAGCGTGGGGCAGCCGCGCGATCTCAACCCGCGCTCGTCGTTCGGATTCTACGACTCGGACACGCAGACCGTCACCGTCACCCGCGTGGAGTACCCGATCGCGCGCGTGCAGGAGAAGATCCGCGCCGCGAACCTGCCCGACGCGCTCGCCCGCCGCCTGGACGTCGGCCGCTAGGGCCAGGCGGAAGTCCCGCGCTTCGGCCGCAGCCGAGGGTTCCTCGGGAACCCGCGGGAACGGAGGCGCGCTGTGCTGCGCCGTTCTCTGACCGCGTTCGTCCTCGCGTCCCTGTGCGCGCTCCCGCTCCTGGCGGCGACGCCCGCACCCAAACCGTCGCCCGTTCCCGCCGCGGCGCCGGTGCCGCCCGTTCGCGCGACGGCGCCGGCTACGGCGCGCAACGACTACGCCAACCCGGCGTTCACGGTGCCGCTGGGCGAAGGACTGCGTGCGTTCTACGCGCGGGATTTCGCGGCCGCGCGCGTCGGCTTCGAGCACGCGCTCGCGGTCGTCCCCGACAACACCCTGGCGCTGTCGTTCCTCAACGCGACCGCGGCGCAAACGCCGGGCGAGCTCGACGCGCTCGTCAACGCCGAAGAAGACGCGCTGCCGAAGAACCCCAAAAACGCGCTCGTGCACATCCGCCTCGGCTTCACGTACATGTTCGTGTCGCTCACCGGGCGCGACCGCAACGTTGACGCGCGCGAAGAGCTCAACCTCGCGCTGCAGATTGATCCGGCGTCGCAGGCCGCGCACACCGCGCTGGGAATCATGCGCGAAGCCGAGCGCAGCGCCAACCGCGCGAAGACCGAGTTCGTCACCGCGCTCGCCACGGATCCGCAGAACGTGCTCGCGCGCGAGTACCTCGCGCGCATCTACCAGGTCGACCTCAAGGATCCGCAGCGCGCGCTGACGTCGCTCATCGACGTCCCGAACCTCGTGCCGGATTACGCCGACATCTACTTCCACCTCGCGTCGCTCATGCACGATCTCGGCCAATACGAAGCGGCGATCGCCTATGCGACGCGCGGGCTGCAGGCCGACGTCGGCCACGTCGGCGAGGCGGGGCAGCACGGCTACACGCTGCTCGCGCGCATCTACCTCGACGAAAAGAAGCCGGACGACGCGCGGCGTGCGCTGCGGGCGTCGATCACCGCGGGCACCGACACGGCGTATGCGACCACGCTGCTCAAGCGAATCGACGACGGCGCGTACGGCAAGCCGTCACCCAAGCCGTCGCCGGCGCAGTCGAGCTCGCCGGCGCCGAAGAAAAAGAAGACGTGAGCGGCGCGGTGCCGGTCGATGACGGGCGCTGCTTCGCCTGCGGTCCTTACAGCGCCGACGGCCTGCACCTCGACTTCGTCGCGGCGGGCGAAGGCGCCGTGCGCGCCGAGATCACGCTGCCGCCGCGCTTTCAAGGCTGGCGCGGAACCGCGCACGGCGGCATCGTCATGACGCTGCTCGACGAAGCGATGGCCCACGCATGCGGGCACATCGGCGAGCGCGGCATGACCGCCTCGATGCAGCTGCGCTTCCGCGCGGCGGTCCCGCTCGGCGAACCGCTCGTGGTGACCGGGGTCGTGAAGTGGCGGCGGCGCGCGGTCATCGCGCTCGACGCGACGGTCGCGCACGCGGACGGCACCGTCTTCGCGACGGCGGAAGGCTCGTTCGTGTCCGCCGGACCGCTCGGCAAGCCCAGGCTGGGACGATCGGACGCGCTCGTCTGATGGCGAAGATGAAACAGGTTCGCGTCGCCGCGAAGGCCGAGCGGGCGGCGCAAGCGCCCGAGCCGTCGCTCGACAACCGGCGCGCCCGCCACGAGTACGAGAAGCTCGAGTCGCTCGAGGCCGGCGTCGCGCTGCAAGGCAGCGAGATCAAATCGATCCGGCGCGGCAACGTGTCGATCAACGAAGCCTTCGCACGCCTTCGAGACGGCGAGCTCTTCCTGTTGAACCTGACCGTGCCGCCGTACAAGGAGGCGTCCCACTTCAACCACGAGCCGAACCGGCCGCGCAAGCTGCTGCTCCACCGCGAGCAGATCCAGCGGCTCGCCGGACGCGCGGCGGAGAAGGGTCTGACGCTGGTCCCCTGGCGCTTGTACTTCAAGAACGGCCGGGTCAAAATCGAGCTCGCGCTGGTGCGCGGGAAGAAGCTTTGGGACCGCCGCCGGGACATCCAAGCACGCGACGTCGAGCGCGAGATCGCTCGATCCACCAGCCGGTGACGGCAGGGTAGCGTTCACCCTGCGGTGTACGAGCGATCATCGGCCTACCAGGGCGCGCCGAAGGAAAGTGATGATGAACCGGTACCGCAATTTTTTACGAGCGGGATTTATCGCGCTCGTCCCCCTGTCGTTCGCAGCCTGCCAGGGCGGCGGTGCGAACCCGCCGCCGTTTCCGACGGGGGATCAGCGGCCGCCGGGAACGTTGACGGTGAGTCCCAACTCGTTGACATTTTCCGGGACCGGCGCCACGTACGCGCAGAACGTGACCATCACGGTGTCCGTCCCGACGAGCTCGCTCACCGTCACGCCTGACGCCGCATGCGGATCGGGCGCCTCCGCGCTCGTCACCGTCGGGAACCCGTCGGGAAACGGTAACGTCTTCACCGCGACGGTCACGCCGCAAAACACCGGCACCTGCAACATCACGCTCACCGACCAATCCGGCGCGACGGCGCAATTCAAGGTCACCGTCAACGGCGGCACGGTGACGATCACCAGCCGCCACGCCAAACAGTAACCCGTACAGCGGAGGCGACGTCACATGAACACGCGCGCGTTGGCCGTCGCGTCACTCGTCTTCCTCGCCGGTTGCGGCGGCGGAAGCTCCACGCCCGCTCCGATCGGACCGGTGCCGACGCCCCTGCCGACGGCGACCCCCGCGCCGGGTACCGCGAAGCTGACGATCGGCGTGCCCCGCAGCACATCGTCCGCGCAGCGCGCGCCCCGCGCCGGGTCCGTCGCGACCTCCCTCGTCGTCACCATCAAGACGGTCGACGGCCAGCCGCCGACCTCGGCCCAGGCCCCCGTCAACCCGCAGACGATCCCGCTCTCGACCGCGACGGGCGGTAACTGCACGACGTCGCCCAGCGGCGAGACGTGTACGGTCACGATCTACGCTCCGCCCGGCCAGGTGACGTATCAGTTCGACGTGTTCGACGCGAGCAACAACAAGCTCGCGACGACCACCGCGACGTACACGATCACGCCGGGCACGACGCCGAACCTCACCGCGTCCGTCAACGGCCTGGTCGCCAGCGTCGTCGTGACCGCACCGACGCTCAACGCGGGCACGTCGTTCGCCGGGCCGATCACGGTTCAGGCATTCGACGCGGGCGGTACGCTCATCGTCGGCAGCACGCCGTACGCCAACCCGTTCACGCTGACCGACAACGACTCGACCGGCGCGACGTCGATCAGCGACGGCACGCAGAGTGGCCCGACCATCACCGTCGGCGGCCCGAACGACGTGGTGAACTTGAGCTACACCGGGACCGCCGACGATCCGTTCACGATCACGATCGCCATCCCGAACAAGCCCACGACCACGACCGCGGTGCAGACCACCAATTCGGCCATCACCTTGTCGGGCACGACAAACGATACGCTCAAGCCGAGTGACCCGAACTTCAATCAGCCGACGCTGTTCTTCACGACGATCCCGTCGACGCAGCAGTTCGGCGCGGCGCAGGCGGGCTGGGGTTTCCCCGGGCATGCGTTCGCCCTCGCGCTCGATGTCGCGACGTGCGGCAGCGGCGCGAGCGCGGTCGTCACCGTCGTTCCCGTGAACAGCTTCACGTTCGGCGTGACGTCGAAGACCGCGGGTATCTGCAAAGGCATCGTCACCGGCGGGCCTCCGGCGCATCCGGTGTCGGCGACGGTCTGGTTCAGCGTGAGCGCCTCGCAAATCATCGTGAACTGAGGCGATTCAGATACCGTGTCCGTTCTCGGGCGACTTCCCTCGCCACGATGCCCGAGAATGGTGATCTGTTTGAAGGCGTCCTGACGCCGTGCGCGGCGCCCGGCCGGAACGCGCGCTCGACGCCGTGATTCGGAGCGCCGTGCGCTTCGAACGCGGCGTTCGCGTTTGCGTCGCGTGCTCGGGCGGTCCGGACTCGGTCGCGCTCGCGGCGTTGCTCGACCGGCTCGGGCGCGAAGACGGATACGACGTCGTGCTCGCGCACGTCAATCACGGCGTGCGCGCGAGTGCGGGCCAGGACGAATGCGTGGTGCTTTCGGTCGCGGCGCGGTTGGGCCGCCGGGCGGTCGTGGCACGCCCGCGCGTCGCGGGCGACGACGAGGCCGGCCTGCGCGCGGCACGCTACGCCGCGCTCGCGGAATTGGCGGACGCGGCGGGCGCGAAGTCGGTCGCCACCGCGCACACCGCGGAAGACCAGACCGAGACCGTGCTGCTCGCGCTCTTTCGCGGCACCGGCGTCGACGGGCTTGCCGGGATGCCGCCGCGGCGGCCGCTGACCGAACGCGTCGAGCTGCTGCGCCCGGTGCTGCGCGTGACGCACGCGGAGCTCGCAACGGAGCTGCGCCGCAGCGCGCTGCCGTACGCGCTCGATCCCACGAACGAGCAGACGCGGTACCGCCGCAACGCGCTGCGTGCGCCGCTCGCCGCGCTGCGCGAGGAGTTCCCGCGGCTCGACCGCGCCGTCGCGCGCTGCGCCGCGATCGTACGCGGCGAGCTCGAGCGCAGCGGGCGCGGACAGGCGCGGCGCGCGCTGCGCGACGAGCTGCGCAAACGCAACTTGCTGCGCGACGTTCCGTTCGAGCGCATCGAAGCGATGCTCGACGCGGGCGAACGCGGCACGGGTCGGTAACGAACCGAGCGCGAACCCGCGTCGGATGCACCCTTCGACAGCGGCTCACGATGACATGACGCTCCCGCCCGGCATCGAGCAGATTCTCATCAGCGCCGAAGAGATCGCGGCCGCGAACCGCCGGATCGCCGCGGAGATCGCGCGCGACTACGCCGGCCGTTCCGTGGTTCTTCTGGGCGTGCTCAAAGGCGCATTGTTCGTGACGGCCGACCTGGCCCGGGCACTCGCGCAGACTCCGGGCGGTCCTACGGACGTGCAGCTCGACTTTCTCGCCGTCTCTTCGTATGGGAACGCCCATCGTTCCAGCGGCGAGGTGCGGCTCATCCAGGACACCACGCACGCGATCGAGGGGCGGCACGTGGTCATCGTCGAGGACATCATCGACAACGGCCACACCCTCCACTACCTGCGCGCGATGCTGGCCAACCGGCAGCCGGCGTCACTCCGGGCGGCCGTTCTCCTCGACAAGCCATACCACCGAGCGGTCGACGTGGCGGTCGATTACACGGGCTTGACCTGCCCCGACGAGTTCGTCGTAGGGTACGGTCTGGACTACCAGGAACGGTATCGGACTCTTCCCTATCTCGCGAAGCTCCGGCCGGACGTGCTCCCGCATGACCCCGGTCAACCATTACAGCGCGAGACGTATCTTACCGAGTAACGTTCTTAGGAAAGAACGGTAAAAGGGTCTCGCAACCAATGGGCAAGCACCTCAAAGGCATCCTCGTCGTCCTCGGCATCTTCATCCTGGTGATTTTCATCGTGGATAAGCTCGTGATGCCGCAGAGCACGACCACGGCTTTGGCATACTCCACGTTCTTCAGCGACGTGCAGCAGCACAAGGTCAAGAAGGTCACGGTCACGGGCCGCGACGTCTCGGGCGAGCTGATCGACCAGCAGAAGTTCACGACGGTCGTGCCGGACGACAAAGACCTGTTTTCGACGCTGCGCCAGAACGGCGTCGAGATCAACGTCATCAACAACACGTCGACGCCGCTGTTCGGGTACGTCCTCCAGTTCATCCCGTTCATCATCATGGCGCTGCTGCTGATCTTCATCTTGCGCCAGGCGCAGAGCGGGGGCAGCCAGGCACTTTCGTTCGGGCGCTCGCGAGCGAAGCTGCTCAACGAGAACCGGCCGAAGGTCACGTTCGCCGACGTCGCGGGCGTCGACGAGGCGAAAGAAGAGCTGGGCGAGGTCGTCGAGTTCCTCAAGTACCCCAAGAAATTTCAAGCGCTGGGCGCGCGCATCCCCAAGGGTGTGCTGCTGCTCGGTCCGCCTGGTTCCGGTAAGACGCTGCTCGCGCGCGCCATCGCCGGCGAGGCGGGCGTGCCGTTCTTCTCGATCTCCGGTTCGGACTTCGTCGAGATGTTCGTCGGTGTCGGCGCGTCGCGCGTGCGCGATCTGTTCGAGCAGGCGAAGAAGTCGGCGCCGTGCATCGTGTTCATCGACGAGATCGACGCGGTCGGCCGCCAGCGCGGCGCGGGACTCGGCGGCGGGCACGACGAGCGCGAGCAAACGCTCAACCAATTGCTCGTCGAGATGGACGGGTTCGACCAGAACACCGGCGTCATCCTGATCGCCGCGACGAACCGTCCTGACGTGCTCGACCCGGCGCTGCTGCGCCCGGGGCGCTTCGACCGGCAAATCGTCGTCGACCGCGCCGACGTGCGCGGCCGGCAAGCGATTCTCGGCGTGCATTCCAAGAACAAACCGCTGTCCAAGGAAGTCTCGCTCGAGACGCTCGCGCGGCGCACGCCCGGCTTCTCCGGCGCGGATCTCGAGAATCTCCTCAACGAAGCCGCGCTGCTCGCGGCGCGCCGCAACAAGTCCGTGATCGAGATGAACGATTGCGACGAGGCGATCGACCGCGTGATGGTGGGCCCCGAGCGCAAGTCGGTGGTCATGTCGCAGCGCGAGAAAGAGAACACGGCGTATCACGAGTCCGGCCACGCGATCGTCGGCGGGCTCACGCCCAACTCGAATCCGGTTCATAAGGTGACGATCATCCCGCGCGGCATGGCGCTGGGGCTCACGTGGTCGCTGCCGGACGAAGACCGTCATTCGGTCACCAAGAACGAGCTGCTCGCGCAGATCAAGATGTCCGTGGCGGGCCGCATCGCCGAAGAGATCAAGTTCGGTGACGTCACCACCGGCGCATCGAACGATTTCGAAAAGGCGACGGAGCTCGCGCGGCGGATGGTCACGCAGTACGGCATGTCCGACACGCTGGGGCCGATCCAGTACGGCCGCGGCAACCACCAGGTGTTCCTCGGTCGCGACTTCGGCGAAGATCGCAATTACTCCGAAGAGATCGCCGGCAAGATCGACGTCGAGGTCCGCAAGATCATCGACGGGTGCTATAGCGATGCGCGCAAGATCCTCGAGGTGAATTGGGACAAGGTCGAGCGCATGGCCAACTCGCTGCTCGAGCACGAGACGGTCGAGACGCAAGAAGTGCTCGCGATCCTCGGCGACAAGCCGTGGCCGCCCAACGAGCCCGTCGTCGAGACGCCGGTCGACGAACCGCTCGCGGGATCGCGCCCGGTCGAGCCCGAGACGCGGCCGGAACGTCCCAAGCGCCTGCCGCCGAACATCTCCCCGGAACCCGCGTGAGCGGATTCTCGACGGGTCTCTGGGCCGCGGTTTCCGCGGCCCTTCTCGTCTGCGGGGCCGCGAGCGCGGCTGCCGCGCAGGACGCCGCCGCAGCCACCGGGACCCTCCCCGGCGGCGTGACGTACGAGCTGCGCGCGGACCGCGCGCAGTCGGGCGCGGCGGTCGCACTGTGGTACCGCGCGCCTGCCGGCGGCTTCGATGCCCCGGCCGCGCCGGGTCTTTCGCGGCTCGCCGCGACGACCGTGTCCGCGTCGGCACCGATCTCGGGCACGCCGCTGGCGCAGCTGGTGGAGCGCTTCGGCGGCCGGCTCAGCGTCGCGGCCTATCCCGACAGCGTCGCGATCACAGCGCTCGTGCCGCCCGACCGCGTCGCGCAGACGGTGCGGGCGATGACCGCGGATTTCTTCGCGCCGGTCGTCACCGCGCCGGGCTTTGCCGTGGCGCAGCGCGACGTCGGCGAGGACGCCCTGCTGCGGTCCGTCGAGCCCGACGTGATCGAGGATGCGTTAGGCGCCGCCCTCTTCGCCTCCGGGCCGTTCCACGACGGCACGCTGCCCACGGCGAAGCTCGGCGACGTCAAGGTCGAGCGCGTCCGCGCCTTCGCCGAACGCGCCTTCCGGCCGGGCAACGCGATCTTGATCCTGGCGGGCAACGTCGACGCGGCCGCGCTCAAAAGCGTCGCCGCGCGCAGCGGCGACACGTCGCCGCGGTCACCGGAGGCGGCCGTGACGCCGGCCCCGGCGACGCGCACGCCCGAGACGGAACCGCTGCAGCGGACCGGCGTGATCAGCGGCAGCGGCCTGGGCTGGCTCGGTCCCCCGATCGCCGATGAACGCGGCGCGACCGCGCTCGATTTTCTCGCCGACGCCTTGTTCGCGCCGAGGACCGGTATGGTCGCCCGTGCGCTCGCCGGCCGGAAGGCTACGGTCACCGGGAAGTTCGTGACCTACCACGATCCCGGGGTGTTCCTCGTGACGATCACGGGCGACGAAGCGGCAACGGCACGCCCCATCGTCGAAAAGGCCGTCGCCGCCGCGGCGGCGCCCATGGCTCCCGAGGCGTTCGCAGCGGCGCGGGCGGGGTTCGTGTACCGCCTGCTGGCGGCGATGAACACGCCGGCCGAGGTCGCCGACACGTACGGCTGGTACGCGGTCGAAGGCGATCCCGCGTATGCTCCCGCGGAGGGCGGCCTCCAGGGCCGCTACTTCTCGCTGGCGGCCGCGCTGACGCCGGCGGACGTTGCCCAAGCCGCCGCGCGCTATCTCGGCGTGCCGCCGGCGGTCGTCACGTTCGCGAAGCGCCCGCCCTCGCCGCCGAAGGCGCCCGCGTGATCGCCGCCCTCGCGGCGGCTGCTCTGGCCGCGGCAACGGCGGCCCCCGTCGTCGCGGCCGCGCCGCGAACGGCGGTCATCGACCTCGGCGGCGCGCGCGCATACTCTCATGCCGACCAGGCGTCACCGCTTGCCGCCGTCGAGCTGTTCGTTCGCGCCGGACTCGACCGGCAGACCTCGCGCCAGAGCGGCATCGCGGCACTGGTCGCTGAGACGGTGCTGCGCACGCCCGTCGATCCCGGTCCGGGCTTCGGCCAGGCCGTGCCGCTCGTCGACGCGGTCGATGCGCACGGCGCGTCGATCGGCTATGTGGTTTCCGCGCAGCACGTCCGGTTCTACCTGGAGGGCACGCCCGACGGCCTCGCCGCGGCCGCGCCGCTCGTCGCACGCGCGCTCGCGGGGCCTGCGTTCGATACGGCGACCATCGCCGCCGCGCGCGCCGTGCTCGCCGCGCGGAGCGCCGACGAAGAGGGCGATCCGCGCTTCGTCGGGTTGCAGCTGCTGCGGTCTTCGTACTACCGCGGCCCGGCGGGGCTGCCCGCGCTCGGCGACGCGGGCTCCGTCGCCGCGCTCGGACCGGCGGACGCCAAAGCGTTCTTCGCACGCTGGTATCTCCGCGGCGACGCATTCGTGGCGGCGGTCGGGCGGACGGGCGACGTGACGGACGCCGCCGGCCGCGCGCTGGTTCACGCGCTCGCGCCGGGCACCGCACCGGCGGCGGCGCTCGCGACACGCCCGTTCGGCGCGCAGCCCAAACGCATCGTCACGCACCGTGACGTCGCCGCGACGTACGTCGTGCTCGGGTTCGCCGCGCCCGCGCTCGGCGACCGCGACTTCCCCGCGGCGCTCGTGCTGCGCGCGCTGCTCGCCGGCGTGTTCGAACGCCCCGGCGCGACGACGCTGCCGCCGGTGTTTCGCGCCGCCGGTACGCTCTACGGTTACGACGCGGCGCCCGCGCAGCTCGTGCTGTGGATCAACGGCTCGCAGCTCGATCCCGAGCTCGGGCTGACCGGCATCGACACGCTGTTGAAACGCGCGGCGGCGAAGCCGCTCACGGCGGCGGTGTTGAGCCGGTACAAGGAAACCGCGCGCGGTGCGTGGACGCTGGAAACGGTGTCGCTCGACCAGCGCGCGTTCGCCGTCGGCAATGCGGTGGCGCATGGCCTCGACGCCGACGTTACCGATGCCGTCGGCGGGGCGATCGCGCGCGTCACCGCGGCCGACGTGCAGCGCGTCGCGAAGAAGTATTTCCAGAGGTTCGACGTCGCGCTGGTGATGCCGCGCGCGACCGAGAACTAGACCGGGGGACGGCGCCGCGCAGAAGATCGCGCTCGTTCACGACTACCTCAATCAGCGCGGCGGCGCGGAGCGCGTGTTCGCGCATTTCGTGCGCGCCTGGCCCGAGGCGCCGGTGTACACCGCGCTCTACGACGAACGCGCCGTCGGCGATCTCGTGCCCGCCGGGCGGGTGCGAACGTCGTTCCTGCAGCGTTTTCCGTTGCGCGACCGTGCGTTCCGGGCGTATGCGCCGCTGTATCCGCGCGCGTTCGAAGCGTTCGATCTCTCGGAATTCGACGTCGTGGTGTCGTCGACGACGGCCTGGGCGAAGGGCGTAATCGTACGGCCCGATGCAGTGCACGTGTGCTACATCAACACCGTGTCGCGCTTCGTTTTCGACGCGGAGCGCTACGTCGGCGGTTTTGCCGGCGGCGTGCTCGCGCGCCCGCTGCTGAAGCGGCTGGCGGCGTGGGACGTGCGCGCGGCGCAGCGCCCGACGCGGCTCGTCGCGAACTCGCGCAACGTCGCGGACCGCGTGCGCAAGTGGTATCACCGCGCTGCCGACGTGCTGCCGTGCCCGGTGGACGTGGACCGTTTCACGCAAGGCGCGGGGACCGGGGACTACTTCGTCGTCGTGTCGCGGCTCTTGCCGTACAAGCGCGTCGATCTCGCGATCGCGGCGTGCGCGCTCGCCGGCGTACCGCTGCACGTGGTGGGCGCCGGACCGGACGAACGGCGGCTCGAGCAGCTCGCGCGCGGGACGCGCACGACGTTTCACGGTGCCGTGGACGATGCGGCGCGCAACGCGCTCGTGGGCGACGCGCGTGCGGCGATCCTGCCGGCGGAAGAAGACTTCGGGCTCGTGCCGCTGGAGGCGGCCGCCGCGGGCCGTCCGACGATCGCGTTCGCAGCGGGCGGCGCGCTCGAGACGATCGCCGAGGGTGAGACCGGCGCGTTCTTTCGCGAGCCCACGGCGGATTCGCTCGCGCGAGCGATCCGCGCGTTCGATCCGGCGCACTACGACTCCGGGCGGCTGCGCGCGCATGCCGAGCAGTTCCGGCCGGAGCGCTTCGTCGCGCGCCTGCGCGCGATCGTCGACGACACCGTCGCGCGCGGCAGCGGCGCGTGAAACCCACGCGCGCGGTGGTCATCGCCGCGGCCGTGTTCGCGCTGGTCTACATCGCGCTCGATTTGAACAAGCTCTACGCGCTGCGCTACGGTGCGGACACCGGAACGTTCGTGCAGTGGCTGACCGGCGAAGCGCACGGCCGCGGTTCGTGGAACGGCGCCGAGTACCGGGCGCATCTGCAAGTGCACGACTCGTGGGCGCTGCTCGCGCTCGTGCCGCTGATGGCGGTGCTGCCGTACGCGCAGACGCTGCTGGTCGTGCAAGTCCTGGCGCTCGCGGCGGCGGCGCTTGCCATTTGCGCGTTCGCGCGCGCGTGCGGCGCGCCGCCGCGTGCGGCATCGGCGGTCGGGATCGCCTACCTGCTGTCACCGTCGGTGCAAGGGATCGCGTACGGGAACTTCCTCGAGAACGTGTTCGTGCCGCTGCTCGCTGCGCTCGGCGCGCTGGCGGTGCGACGCCGCTCGCTGGCGGCGTCGCTCGTCGTGGCGCAGCTGCTGCTCGGACTCAAAGAAGACCAGGCGCTGTTTCTCGCCTGGTTCGGTGCGGCGTGCGCGCTATGGTGGGACCGCCGCATCGGCATCGGCGTCGCCGCGCTGGCCGTCGTCAACGGGATCGGCTTCGTCGTCGCGGAGCGGCTAACGAACGCGCACCCGTCGCTGCCGGGCTACGCGCTGCACGTCGACGACCCGTTGCAGAAGCTCGCGTTCTTCGCCGCCGTGCTGGCGCCGTTCGCGTTCGCGCCGCTGCTCTTGCGGTGGCGGCTGCTGCTCGCGCTCCCGCTCGTCGCGGAGCTCGTGTTCAACCGCCCGTGGGCCTATCCGATCGCGCGCATCGGTACGCATTGGACCGCCCCGCTCGTCGCCTCGACCGCGCTCGCCGCCGCGTACGTCGTCGCAAAACGCCCGCGCCTGGCGCTGCCGGTGCTCGCGTGCGCGATCGTGTGCGCGCTGACGATCAACGATACGGTGCTGAAAATCGGACGCTGGCCATACATCGTCGACCGCGGCGCGTACGCGGCCGCCGTGGCGTTGCGCGATGCGCGGCACGACGTCGTCGTGCGCCGCCCCAACGAGGGCGCGTACGTGGTCGCCGCCGCGAACCCCCACGTGCTGCTTGCAAAATACGATCCGCACGAGGGCGGGTATTGCCCGGCGTACGACAAGGACGCTCGAGCGTTCTTCGCATCGCTGGGCATCGGCACGTGGCCGGCGAACACGGTGCTGTGCGGAGGCGTGCCCTTCACGCAGCGCTGACGCCGCGCGAATTCATACCTGGTGGAAGACGAGCACCAGCACGACCGTCACGCTGTTGAACAGCGCGTGCGTGAACATCGACGCGACGAGCGAGCCCGTGCGGTAATACACGAGCGCGAGGATCGTGCCCGCGGCAGCGAGCGGGATGATCGCGCCCGCGTTCCCGGGTTGCCAGTGCGCGAGCCCGAACAGGATCGCGGATGCGAGTGCCGCCGCCCACACGGGGAAATACCGCCGCAGCGCGTTGAAGATGAAGCCCCGAAACGTCAGCTCTTCGACGAACGGCGCCGCGATGCACGCGAAGAACACGAACATGCCGATCATCGACCCGCGCGCGCTGCGCAGCATCTGCACCTGCACCTCGTCCGGCTTGAGGTGGAAGATCGCTTGTTCCGCGGCGCCGGCCGCCACCGTCGCGGCGACCATCGCGACGGCGCCGACGGCCGCGAACGCGAGATCGCGCAGCCGCGGCGCACGCAACCCGAGCTGCGCCCAGCTGCGGCCCGCGAGCAAAGGCAGCAGCGGCAAGATCACGGCGAGCGTCGTCGCGTAGGAGAAGACCTGCGCCAGCAGCAGCGGCCACGACAGCGAGCGCAAGTCTTCCAAATGCGCCCAGCCGCCGACGATCAGAAAGGCGAGCAGGACCGTCGCGGGGACGAACATCGCGACGACCAGCAGCACCGTGAACAGCAGCGACTGCCACCAAACGAAGCCGGGTTCAGGCGAGCGCGTCGGCGAGAGCGGCAAACGATCGGAGGTCGAGGTCTTCACCACGGACGTCAGCAGAGAGCGAGAGTGAGGCGATCGCCGCGACGATGCGCTCGCGCGGAAGATCGAGCGCGAGCGTAAGGGAATTCGCCAGCGTCTTGCGCCGGTACGCGAACGCTCCGCGCACGACCTGTTCGAAGCGCGCGCGGTCGCGCACGACCGCCGGCGGTTCGTCGAGCCGGCGCAGCACGACGACCGACGATACGACGCCGGGGCGCGGGAAGAACGCGCTGGGCGGAACGGTCATCGCGCGCTGCACGCCCATCGTCAGGCCGATCGCCAGCGTCAGGCTGCCGTACTGCGACGTTCCGGGCTTCGCGAGCAGCCGGTCCGCAACGTCCTTCTGAATCATCGCGACGATACGTTCGGGCGGTCGCGGCAGCGAAGCGAGCTTCACCAGCAGCGGCGTGCCCACGTTGTACGGCAGGTTTCCCGCCGCGCGCCAGTCGCCGGCGCCGGCCCACGCCGCGTAGTCGAACGCGAGCGCGTCGGCCTGAAGGATCTCCACGCCGCGAAGGTCCTGGCGCGAGCGAAGGACCTCCACCATCTCGGGGTCGAGGTCGAACGCGGTGACGTCCGCGCCGAGCCGTAGCAGCGCCGCGGTCAGCGCGCCGGTCCCGGCGCCGATCTCCAGCACGCGGTCGCCCGGTGCGTCGGCGGCGAGCCGTGCGATGCGCGTGGCCGTCCCGCCGTCCATGAGAAAGTGCTGCCCGAGCCGCTTCTTGGGCCGAATCCCGCGCGCGCCGAGAAGCGCCCTGGGGTGGTTGGCTCGCCGGCTTTCTTCGGAGTCTATTTGATCAGGTACACCGTGATCGAGCGGCGGCCGAACTGGTTTGCCGCGTAGTTCGAGTTGAAGCCGAGATCGATCCGGCGGCCCTTGATCGCACCGCCCGTGTCGCCGGCGACAGCATGGCCGTAGCCTGGGATGTACATCCGCGTGCCCAGCGGGATGACGCGCGGATCGACGGCGACGATGCCGTGGCCCGCGGGCCGGCCGCTCGCGGTGATCCCGCTGCAGCCCCCGCACCCGGCGGTGTAGGCGGTGGCGACCATCGAGAGCGCCGATCCGGCGAGCTTGAGGGTGCCGGTGATGCCGCGCTCCGCGAGCTGCGACAGGGCCGCGTACTCACCGATACCCTCGGCGACGATGCGCGACCGCGGCGCGCGCAGGATGCGCGATACCAAGGCCCTCCGGCGAACGGAACGCCGGTCGGGCGTCCGAGTGATCGCATAGGCCGTCTCGGCGACGCCGGGCTTACCCGCGTCGATGACCTGCGTGGTCCCCGCAGCAAGGGTGAACGCCCACCGCTTGACGACCTTCGCGGCAACGGGTTTGCGCACGGTTTCCGTCCATGCGTCCACGTGCTGCACGGTCACGGCGGTGCCGTTCGCGATCGCGGAGGACGGTGCCGGCGAGACTTGGTCGTGGCGGTCGAAGGCGACGCCCTGCTCGTTGAGGAGGGCGAAGACACTGACCGCCGGGGTGCGCAAGATGCGCGACTGACCGTCGATGGTGACGGTGACGAGGACGGCGGCTCGGTAGGCGACGGTCTCGCCGTCGGTGAGGGGGCTGGCGGGGTCGACGCTGATCGCGTCGTCGGGGGAGCGGCTCAGATTCCGTTCGGCGAGGAAGTCGGCGGCGGTCTCGGCGCTGGTTTCGATGGTTTCGGTGAGCCCGTCATGGACGAAGGTGATGTGCTTGGCGGGGGCCGGCGCCGCGATCGCGGCGACCTTTTTGGCGATCTGGTCGGGAACCGTACCGGCTCCGAACGGGATCAACAACCCTAGCGAGAGCACGCCCGTCGTCATGAACGGTGATGGAAGATCGTTGCGGATCGTCCGACTCCTTTCTCGTGCGGAGGGTGCGGTCCAGCAGGCCCGGATCATAGGGATCCGTGCTTTTTCTGGTCCGCACTCGACGTCGTAGCGGTGGTCGGCGAGCGTAATTCGGGCCCCGGCGGCAACACCACGGGCTCGACGCTCGGTCGAGTGCCCCCAAGACCCGAATGGGCCTTGGTGAACCCGAGTACGGTAGCATGACCGGCGCGACCCCGTCAAATACGGGGGTCGTAGTCGCTAGGTCCGGCCTTCTGGTACGCGCGCGGCACGATGGTCCTAATCCGGATGGTGCTGCGAGCAAACGGCGAATGGCGTCATCCTCGTGCGGGTCGGATTTTTCACCGAGTGCTACAAACCGATCGTCAACGGCGTCGTCGCAAGCATCGACGCGCTGCGCGACGGCTTGTGCGCGCACGGCGTGGAGGTGACGACCGTCGCGCCGCACTTTCCGCGCTTCATCGACGACGAACGCGACGTCGTGCGGATCCCGTCGCTGCCGCTGCCGACGCAAACCGCATATCGCTTGTGCTTACCATATTTGAATGCGGTCGATCGGCGCCGCGTGCGCGGACTCGACATCGTGCACGCGCACTCGCCGTTCGTCACCGGCTGGATGGGCGCGTCGTACGCACGGCGGCATCGCATTCCGCTCGTGTTCACCTACCACACGCGGTTGGATGCGTACGCGCACTACGCGCCGTTCGACCGCGCTACGACCGAACGCGCGATGTCCGAGCTGACGCGCCGTTACGCGAATTGGGCCGACGCGGTGGTGGTGCCGACCCACGCGATGGAGATCCGTTTGCGCGAGCTCGGCGTGCGCGCGCCGATTTCCGTGGTGCCGAGCGCGATCGACGTCGAACGCTTTGCCGGCGGGCGGCGCAGTGCGCTCGTGCGCGCCCGGCTCGGCGCGAACGACGACGCGCCGCTCGCGCTCGTCGTGTCGCGGCTTGCGATGGAAAAGAACGTCGAGCTCGCGCTCGATGCGCTCGCGCGTACACCCGATCTGCGGCTCGCGATCGTCGGTGAGGGTCCGCATCGCGCCGCGCTCGAGGAGCGCGCGCGGCGGCTGGGCGTCGAGGCGCGGGTGCGCTTCACGGGCACGCTCGCCCGCGAGCGGCTCCCCGACGTATACGCCTCGGTCGACGCGTTCGTGTTCCCGTCGACGACCGACACGCAGGGGCTGGTTCTGGCCGAAGCCCTTGCTGCCGGGCTGCCCGTGATCGCCGCGGACAGCGCGGCGTCGCGCGACGTGCTGGTGGGAGCGGGCCGGCTGGTGGCCGCCGATCCCGAGGCGCTGGCCGACGCGATTCGGAGCGCATTGGCTGCCGGTCGCGATCAGAGTGCCGTACATTTGGCATTCTCGCGGTTTACCGTGGAGATGCAGACGCGGCGAATCCTCGAGCTCTACCAGGAGGTGCTGGCCGCGCGCGCAGCTTGACAGGTCGACTTCGGTTGACTTGACTCGAACACATGTTCGATATAGGATGATCGCACGAGCCATGCAACAGACCGCCACACGCCACCGCTCCGCCGACGTCGCCGTCGGCTACTCGGCCGACCGCACCGGCAACGGGATCGCCTATCTCGCGATCGCGACGGGCAGCGGCCGCACCGTCGCCAAGGTCCCGTTCAGCGCCGCGCCGCTCGCGGCGCTCGACGGCCGCGAGTTCGGCTACGCGGCGGTCGCGGCCGCCGGCGGCTACCTGCGCGGTCACGGCTTCACACGCGTGCGGATGCGCCTGGCCGCCGAGGCCGTCGTGGACGACCTCAACGCGCGCCGCCCCGTCCCGCCCGCGCTCGCGATGGCCTACGTCAAGACGCGCTGCGTCCTGCACGGCTTCGCGGCGGCGCGCGTCGAACGCGGCGAACCGATTGAAACCCACGACCTCGAAACGCGCGCCCGCGCGGAGATCGCCCTCCGCACCCCGGCCGCCGCATGAACCGCCTCATTCCGAGCTCGTCGAAGGACTGAGCGCCGCCGATCTGCCGCATGACACGATCGCGCTGTCGCGCGCGCTGATCGGCAAGCTCCTGGTGCGCGTCGTCGACGGCGAGACGCTGATCGGACGCATCGTCGAGACCGAGGCCTACTTCCCGCACGATCCCGCGTCGCACGCGTTTCGCGGGCCGACGCGGCGCAACCGCGCGATGTTCGGCCCGCCGCTGCACGCCTACGTCTACTTCATCTATGGCGTCAACTGGTGCCTCAACGTGACCAGCGAAGGCGAAGGCGTCGGCGCGGCGTCGCTCGTGCGCGCGTGCGAGCCCGTCGCCGGCTTAGCCACGATGCGCGCGCTGCGCGGGCGGCCGGACGTCAAAGATCGCGACCTCGCGCGCGGCCCCGGCAATCTCTGCAAAGCGTTCGCGATCGGCCCGGAGTTCGACGGCGCTGATCTGACGGCGGGTACCGAGCTCCGGCTCGCGGACGACGGCGTAGCCCTGCCGGTGGGCGTGAGCCCCCGGATCGGGATCACCAAGGCCGCCGGCGAGCCGCTGCGCTTCTACGCGCGCGGGAATCCGAGCGTCAGCGGACCGCGCGCCTTGTCGCCGTGACGCCGCTGTGATAGACTCCGTTGCGTCGCGCAGTCTGATCCGCGCGCAATTCTCGTTCCTCGGCGTTGCGCCGACGAGCGGCCCCGGCAGCCTCGCCGGTCCGGCCCCGTCGCGCGGATCGCCCGTCTCCCCGAGGGAGCAGTTCGCTGCAGTTCGATAACCGACCCCAGCACAGCGGTAAGCCGGAAGGCGGCCGCCGCCGCCGCTCGCGGCGCAACCGCCAGCGCTTCAACGAGAACGGCGTGCCGCAACAGCACGACGTCTTCACCCAGCCGGAGTTTCCGCAGCCCGTCGGGCCGCCGCTCCTGTCCGCCGAGCAGCTCACCGAGATGAGCAAAGCGGAGCTCAACGAGCTCGCGAAGACCTTCGAGATCGAGCTGCCGACGAAGGTCAAGAAGGACGATCTCGTCGCGCAGATCGTCGAGATCCAAGCGCAGCGCAGCGGCCTTGAGAAGGCCAACGGCGTTCTGGACGTCTTGCCCGAGGGCTACGGCTTCTTGCGGCGCGAGGGCTACCTCGTGGGCGCCGACGACATCTACATCTCACAGTCGCAGATCCGGCGCTTCGAACTGCGCCGCGGCGACCTCGTCGCCGGCCAGGTGCGCAAACCCAAAGAAAACGAGAAGTACTACGGCATCGTCAAGGTCGAGACGGTCAACGGCCATCCGCCCGAGATGCTTTCCAACCGCCGAATCTTCGAAGAGCTGGGTGCCGATCCGCCGGCGGAGCGCTTCGTGCTCGAGATGCGCGGCGACCTGACGACGCGCGCGCTCGATCTGTTCGCGCCGCTCGGCAAGGGACAACGCGCGCTGCTGCTCGCACCGCCGCGCACCGACGACGGCGCGCTGCTCGTGCGCATCGCGGGCGCGATCGAAGCGAACCATCCCGACGCGCACGTGATCGTGCTGCTGGTCGACGAGCGTCCCGAAGCCGTCACGCACTTGCAGCGCGCGCTGGACGTCGAAGTCGTGGCGACGACGTTCGAGGAGCATCCCGACAACCACGTCACCACCGCGGAGCTCGTGTTCGAACGCGCGAAGCGGCTCGCCGAACTGGGACAGGACGCGGTCGTGCTCGTGTCGTCAATGACGCGGCTCGTGCGCGCGTACGCCGCGATCTCGCATCACAAAGGAAACGCCGCGCTGATGGATGCCGCGCTGATGCAGCGGCCGAAGCGCTTGTTCGGCGCCGCGCGTGCGGCCGAAGGCGGCGGATCGCTCACCGTGCTGGCGACCGTCGGAGCCGATGCGTCGGCGCTCGACACGCTCGTTCTCGAAGAGTTCTCGCCGTTGTCGAACGCGGAGGTCGTGCTCGGACGCGAGCTCGCCGAGGCCCGCGCCTACCCGCCGGTCGATCTCGTTCGCAGCGGTAACTTCTACGAAGAACAGCTGCTCAGCGAGATCGCGCTCCGCAAGGTCGGCGATCTGCGCCGTGCGCTTGCGGGCGTCGCGCCCGTCGAAGCGTCGCACCGCATCTACGCGGCGCTCGCGCGAACGAAGACGAACGACGAGTTCGTGACCGCGTTCGACCTCAAAAAAGTCTAGGGCCGCTCAGATCCTGCGCCTTCAGAAATTCCTCGCGGCGGCCGGTGTCGCGTCGCGCCGTCGCGCGGAGGAACTGATCGTTGCCGGCCGCGTGCGCGTCGCGGGTCGCATCGTGCGCGAGCTCGGAACGAGCGTCGACGACGACGCGCGCGTCGAAGTCGACGGGCGCATCGTCCGCCCGGCGGCGACGCGCTCGTATGTCGTTCTGCACAAACCGGTCGGCGTGATGACGACGATGCGCGATCCCGAAGGCCGCCGCACCGTCGCCGACGTCGTGCGGCGCGCCGGCATCACCGCGCGCGTCGTGCCGGTGGGCCGGCTCGACTACGACACGAGCGGCGTGCTGCTGCTCACTGATGACGGCGACACGGCAAACGTCCTGACGCATCCGCGCTTCGGCGTCGAGAAGACGTACCGCGCCACGCTACGCGGGCGGCTCGAATCCGCCGCGGTGGAGAAGATTCTGCGGGGCGTGCGGCTCGAGGAAGGCCGCGCCGCACCGGCACAGCTTCGCATCGTCGCGGTGCGGCGCGACGTTTCGCTCGTCGACATCACGCTGCACGAAGGCCGCAACCGGCAAGTGCGCCGGATGTTCGAGGTCGTCGAGCATCCCGTCGTCGCGTTAGTCCGGTTGCGGTTCGGGCCGATCTCGCTGGGCGAGCTGGCGCCGGGCGCGGTGCGCGCCGCAACGGATCGCGAGCTCACGGCGCTGCGTCGCATCGTCGCAGAAGCAAACGCGGCCGCGGCCGCTCCGGACCGCGAGGCGAACCACCGGTGATCGTGCGGGGCATTCGCGGCGCCACGACGGTCGCGCGCGATGAGCCGGTACTGATCCTCGATGCGACCGAACGCCTGCTCCGTGAGATCGTGGAGCGCAACGGGTTCGTCCCCGACGACGTCGCGTCGGCTTTGTTTACCGTCACTCCCGACCTCGTCTCGGAGTTTCCGGCCGCGGCGGCGCGCCGCATGGGCTGGACGCTCGTGCCGCTGTTGAATTTCACGGAAATCGGGGTACCCGGACGCTTAGAGCGCTGCATCCGGATCCTCATCCACATCAACACGGAGCGGCGCCCCGACGAGATCCAGCACGTCTATCTCGAAGGAGCCACGGGGCTTCGTCCCGACCTCTCAGGTCGGCAATAACCGGGCAGTTCGGCGAGCGGCCACCCGAGCGATCGCAAGCGTAAGCAAGCAGGTGAACGGGCGAGCATGCAAAAACGGGCGCCCGGTCGCGACGGCACGGCGCGCGGAACGCCCAGTCGTCGCTCGGCGTTGTTCCCGTACCAAATCCGCGTTACGAGGTACCATGGCTTACCGCACCACCCGTTTGCTCGCCGCCGCCGCAATGCTCGCTTTTGCGTTGCCGTTGGCCGCATCCGCGCAGACATCGACGTATTACACCCCGCCCAAAATCATCAAGCAGGGAACCGCCAGCAGCCCCGTGGTCGGGACCGGGGCGGTTACGCTGAAGGTCTTCGTGAAATCGAATGGCTCGGTCGGCCCGGTCGAGGTGGAAAAATCGACGAATCACGGCGACGACGCGGCCGCGGTCGAGATCGCGAAGAGCTCGACGTATAAGCCGGGCCTGCGGGACGGCAAGGCCATCGATGCGTTCTACACCATGGCGCTGAAGTTTAGCGGAAACGCGGTAACGACCGACACCGGCTCGACGGTCAACGACGTGAACCAGGCAAACGCGCTGATTCGCGCCGGCAAATACGCCGATGCCAAGACCGAGCTCATGGCGTATCTCACGGGGCATCCGGGGGACCGGGATGCGGAAACGCTGCTCGGCGTTGCCGACTCGTATCTCAACGACGCCGCGGGCGCGGCCGCCGCGTTCGACGCCGCGGGAACGATCCCGGAACGCTTTAAAGCCGTCGCCGCCAAGGCGTACGCCGATGCCGCGGTCGACGCGCTCAAGGCCAAGAGCTACGACCGCGCAATCGCGCTTTCGGACAAGGCGCTGGCGCTTCAGCAAAACGTGAACACGCTGTATATCCGTGGCACGGCCTACGCCAACGCTCAGAAATATCCGCAGGCCATCGCCGACCTCGAAAAGGCGAAGTCGCTCGCGGCTGCCGGCAACGCGGACGCAGCGACCATCAACGCCATCGACGGGGCGCTGGCCACTTCATACGTCTTCGGCGGCCAGTCCGACAAAGGGATCGCGCTCGCGCAACAGCTCAAGCGCCGCGATCCGTCGAACACACGCGTCGACGACACGCTCGCATCGTATTACAACCAGCAGGCCGTCGCCGCCATGCAGGCTGGCAAGAGGGATGAAGCCGTCGCCGACCTAGAGAACGCGGCGAAGATCGTACCGTCGCGCAGCGTCGTCCTCTACGTGCAGGCGGCGAACGTGCTTTCGCAAGGCGACAAGCCCGATTGGAAGCGCGTCAAGGCCGAAGCCGACAAGGCGCTCGCCGTCGACCCCAACGACGCCCGGGCGAACTACGTCGCCGGGATCGCGCTCGCGAACGCCGGCGACAACAAAGGCGCAATTCCGCTTCTGCAAAAGGCAAAGGCGAACGCAGGTTCGGACACGTCGCTCAATGCCGACATCGACACCGCGCTCAAGAAGTTGAGCCCACCCAAGTAGTAGGAATGGACGGCGGGACGGCCAACACAGAGGCCCGCCCGCGCCCCCCGGGCGTCCCCGCCGGACGTCCTCATCACCCTCGAAGACTCGGAGGCTTTACTAGAGCTCGTGAACGCAATCACCGGATTTTTCGACACGATCCAAAAGGGCGGCCCCGCGATGTGGATGCTGCTCGTTCTGTCGGTGGCGGCTGTCGCCATCGTGATCGAGCGGCTGCTCTTCTTCGCGAGCCAGCACTCCGACTCGAAGGGCCTCCTGCGCACGATCGGCCAGCGCATCGCCGCGGATGACCTCCCCGGCGCAATCAAGATTTGCCGGTCGAACAAAGGCATGCTCCCGAAGATCCTCGAGTTCGGCCTCCAGCGAGGCGAGAAGAACCGCGCCGACATCACGGATGCGCTCTCCATCGCCCTGATGGAAAACCTCAACTCGCTCGAGCGGAACCTAGGCGTGATCGGCACCATCGCCGTCATCGCGCCCTTCGTCGGCCTGTTCGGGACCGTGCTCGGCATCATCCGAGCGTTCGAGGACATCGCCCTCAAGGGCAACTCGACCCCGGCCGTCGTCGCGGCGGGCGTTTCGGAAGCGCTGATCACCACGGCGGCCGGCCTGTTCGTCGCCGTCATCGCGGTTATCTTCTTCAACTACTTCAAGACGCGCATCAAGGCGTACAACCAGGAGATGATCGTGGCGGCCAACCAGCTCGCCGAGATGCTCCACTTCCACAATACGGGTACGCCGATCCCGACCGATCTCTATCAGCCGGGCACGACCGGCGCGACGAAGTAGCGCGGCGCTTGAACCTTAGGACCGAAGGGCTCGACTCATGAGCATGGTCTCCGCTCAGCAAGACCAAGAGGTGATGGCCGAGATCAACATCACGCCGTTCACCGACGTGCTGCTGGTCCTGCTCATCATCTTCATGATTCTCGCGGCGCTGGTCGCCCCGCCGGGATTCGAGAAGCAGCTGCCCGACAAGAACGACAACACGCCGGTCCAGCAGCAGAAGAAGACCGACACCATCGAAGTGCTCGTCAACGAGACCGGGAAGATCTACATCGACGGTAAGCTGACTGACGACGCCCATATTTACTCCGACATGGCGGACGTCAAGGCACGGCGCGGCGACAAACACGTGTCGCTCACGGCGGACGTCAAGGCGCCGTACGGTGAGATCATCCGGATTCTCGACGCCTCGAAAATCGCGGGCCTCAACGACGTCGGCTTCGTCACCGGCGGATAACCGAGAGAGAAGGAAGAGAACTTCGTGGCCGTCTCCACCGGACAAGGCGAAGAAGAAGTGATGTCGACGATCAACATCACGCCGTTCACGGACGTGCTGTTGGTCTTGCTGATCATCTTCATCATTCTCGCCTCGGTCGTCAAAGAGCCGAAGCTCCCCGACGCAAAGAACACCGAGAAGGTGCACCAGTCGCAAATCGTGGTGCGCATCGACGAGAAGAATCAGGTTCAGATCGGGTCGAGCATCGTGAACGAGATGCAGGCCAAGCAGCAGTTCGCCGAGCTCGTGAGATCGACGGGCAGCGGCCTCAAGACCGTCATCATCAAGGCGAACCCGAAGGCCAGCTTCGGGACGATTCTGCGCGTCATGGACGCGGCGAAGTCCGCGAACCTCACGACGTTCGGGCTTGCGAACCACGTCGAGGGCACGCCTGAAGGGCAGTCGGGTTAAATGGCGAGCAACAACACGCCACGCCCGCCGGCTCCGCCCGCCGACCGGGCCAAGAACTTTTTGCTGTACGGCTTCGCGATCTCGATCGCGCTGCACTTGATCGGCGGGCCGTTCCTGAAGTTCCAGAACACGCAAACACAGGAAGAAGCCCCGCAAAAGGTGACCGTCGCGCGCATCCCGACGCCGCCGCCGACGCCCCCGCCCACGCCCACGCCGCACCCGACCCTGCCGCCGACGCCGCCGCCCAAGCAGACGCCGCCGCCACAGCAGACGCCGGCGCCGCAGCAACCCAAGATCAAGATCAACACGCTCAAGACCGAATCGAAATCGAATTCGGGACCGACGGAAAACGCCAACACCCACACCGTCGGCAACACGCAGGGGATCCCGCAAGGTCAGGGGACGTCCGCGCCGTCGACCGCCCCGCCGGCCACGCCGGCTCCGGCGACGCCCGCGCCGACACCGAGGCCAACCCCGACCCCGCAGAGCTGCAACCGTCCGAACGTCGCCGCGACCACGATCCGTCCCGTCGAGCCCGACACGCCGCCGATGGCACAGCAGCAGGGCATACAAGGCACGGTCCAAGTCGTGGTGTCGCTCAATGCCGACAGCAGGGTCGTCGGCACGCGCATCCAGACGTCGCCGAGCGCGATCCTGAACAGCGCCGCACTTTCGGCCGCACGCCAATCGACGTTCCAAACGGAGATCCGCGACTGCAAGCCGATCGCCGCGGACTACATCTTCAGCGTAGACTTCACGTCACAATAGACTTTTGCGCTCTGCACGAGCGCAAGAAGTCTGCGGACGCAAAAATGCCCCGGCCCTTTGGGCGGGGCATTTTCCGCGTCCTGATCATCTTGGCCGTCAGCCGGAGCGCATTCCTATATTACGCCTAGGTCGCGGAGTTGGTACATCGTTTCGATGTAGCCGTGGAGTTGGGTTTCTTGCTCGGGCGTGCGGTCGGTGAACTCGATGCCGGTGCGATACTTGCCGAGCGCGGCATCGAAGCGCGACCAGCGAACTTCACCGGTGAGCTGCAGCGGCGGGCGCGGCTCGCCGCGTAGCTCGAGCTCCAGCCGCAAGCGCTGACCCGCGGGCAGTTCCGTGTCCGCGAACATCGCGAGACCCCCCAGACCGACGTCGTACGTTTCCGTACGCGCCGCCGCGAACTCGTCGCCGATCGTGTACGCTACCAGCAGCGGTGCATCCGAGAGTCGCCGATGCGAGCGTGCCTCACTCACCTCGTCGCTTTCCGCACGAGCGGGAAACCCTCCCCCGCATGCGAACCGACGGGCCTTGTGACGTTCGTGCAGGCGATGCTTCTTGCGGTACTGCAGGGCGTGAGCGAGTTGTTTCCGGTCAGCAGCTTGGGGCACACCGTGCTGCTCCCGGCGCTCCTCCGCTGGAACGTCGACGAAGGCTCGGAATCGTTCCTCGCATTCGTCGTCGTGCTGCATCTGGGCACAGCCCTTGCCCTGATCGTTTTCTACCGCAAGGACTGGATCGCGATCATTCGCGCGTTCATCGCGAGCGTCGTCCGCGGCCGCTTCACGGACGACCGCGACGAGCGGACCGCATGGCTCTTGGTGGCCGGCACGATCCCGGTCGGGGTCCTCGGCGTGCTGCTGGAATCATACGTCAAAAAATTGTTCGCATCCCCGATACCGGTCTCGCTCTTTTTGTTCGCGAACGGCTTCATCATGCTGCTGGGCGAATGGCTACGCCGGCGCCAGCACCCGTCGACGGCAACACAAACGTCGCCGCAGTCCGCGCAATACCGCCGCCTCGACGAGCTCAAACCACGCGACGGCATCTTCGTGGGCTTCGCACAATCTCTCGCACTTCTCCCGGGCATCTCACGCGCAGGCTCCGCAATCGTCGCAGGCCTCCTACGCGACCTGCACCACGAAGACGCAGCGAGATATTCATTCCTCCTGGCAACGCCGGTCATTCTGGCCGCGAGCCTCTTGGAATTTCCAAAACTGTTCGCCCCGGACGCACACGTCGTACTGATCCAAGCAGTGGTCGGCGGGATCGTCGCAGGCGTCACCGCGTACGCATCGGTCGCGTTCCTCACCCGCTACTTCCGCCACAACGACCTCTCACCGTTCGCCTGGTACTGTATCGCAGCCGGCGGAATATCGTTCATCCTCTTCATCACGAAAGTAATCGCATGAAACAGCTCGCGCTCATCCTAGCCGCCGTCTTCGTCATCATCGCAATCCTCTACTGGACGGGCCACTTCATTCCGGCGGGCGTCCACCTCAAACACGGCATCGTAAGCATCATCCTCGCTCTACTCTGCCTCGTCTGGTACCGCTTCCAAAGCGCAACGCCGTCGCGCTAACACGCCACGATGGTGGCGGGCGGGGGGTCGTCGTGCAGTGCTGTGGCGGGGACGTTCCCTGCGCCGCATCCTGCGGCTCCGGTCACTCGGTGCTCCGTTCGCTCCCGCCATCCTGGCTCCGCGAACTCCGCAACGCCCCGCCACAGCACCGCACGACGACCCCCCGCCAATCAAAGATCCATAACCAAAGCACGCGTCACATCGGCAATCAAACCCGCGCGTAGGGGCAACTCCACAATCCCCCTTTTTTATTTTTGATGTGACCACCCATCATGCCCGAAGGCTGGGGCGCGATGTTGCTGCGACGGGGCGTCGCGGAGTTCGCGGAGCCCGGAGGGCGGGAGCGAACGGAGCGCCGAGTGACCGGAGCCGCACGATGCGGCGGAGGGAGCGTCCCCGGCGCAGCAACGTCGCGCCCCAGCCGAAGCCACCAGAGTTACAGACGCCCGATCACATAGAGCTCGTCATCGTTCGGACTGACGATCTCGACATTCGGCCGATGCGCGCGAACGAGCCGCTCAAATCGAGCCGCCTCCCGCACATTCGACTGCACGATCACACACCGCGCGGCACCCGAAGCGGTAAGCACATCGTCGATCGCGCGGTCGTAGCTTGCATCGTCGTTCGCACCGCTCCCGAAGACGGTATCGCGATACAGCCGCTCGACGTTGAGATACGGATCTCCCTGCCACCACGCTTCCCACATCCACACGCGCGCGTCGATGCGTTTTGCGCCACTGCGCCCAGGCGGCGCCAAGTACACCGCGTCAGCTTTTGCGTTGGCGAGCGTCGTCGCGAAGTCACCGCGCCGCACCGTGTTGCGCTTGCCGTTATCGGCCACCCAGCGTTCGGTTTCGCGAATGTACGTCCACGCGAGCTCGCTGGGCGCAACGTCCACCATCTCGTCCGGATGCCGCGCTTTGAGCAGCCAGTGGCACAGCACGTGCCAAAGCCCGAGCACCGCGAGCCCGGTTTGCCCGTCGCTCCGCAGCGCATGCACGTTCGCATGCCACACGCCGAGATAGCGGCACTGTTCCTCGCTGAAGAACACGCCTTCCCAAGCCCGGAAGAGATCGGTCGGATAGATCCGCCCGGGCAGCATCTCGACGACTTCGGCGACTTCGTTCTCGCGCAGGATCGTGAAGTCGTTGACGACCAGGCCTTCGCCGGCGCGCACGAACCACTCGAGCAAGTCACCGCCATGCACGGCGATGCCATGACGCTTGAGCACGTTGAGATGCGTCGGCAACCCCATGAACGGATCGACGAGGCTCCCGATGTCGCGTTCGCGACAGAGATCGAGCAACCGCGTCCCCGAGACGCGGCGCGTGCGCGCCGGCAGCTCGATCATGTCGGCGCGCCTAGCGTCGCGAGGTACACGCGCGTCACCTCGGGATCGAACTGCGTGCCCGCCGCGGCGCCCAGACGTCGCGCGACATCGGTCGCCGGAAGCGCGTCGACCGCCAGCGCGAGGCCGAGCACGGCGGCGAGCCGGTTCGAGTCGCCTTCCTCGAACCACGCGGCGGACGCCGCGAGATAGGGCGCGTCGGCGGCATAGTGCGATACCGAAGCGGCGATCGTCGAGGCCCGGCGCGCGACGGCGTCCCGGCGGTCGCGCGCCAGGCGTGAGAGCGGGTCGAAGTCGTCGTGGTCGATCGCGTCCGCGGCGCGGCCGAGCGCGAGCAGCCGGGCGAGCCGGCCGGCGCGGCTCGGGTCGAGGTCGAGCCGGCCCGCGAGCGTGCCGGCGAGCTTCGCGAGCCGCTCGCTGCGACCGGGATTGCGCGGGTCGCGGGCGTCGATGCGCGCCGCTAACGCCGCCAGGGCTGGCTCTTCGGCGGTTTCCGGGACGGCGATGTCGAGCGGCTCGTCCCAGCTGTCGGCGTTGGCCATGACGAACTCGCGGAACGTTCGTATGAGGTCGATGCGATAGCGGCGGCCGCTTTCGGCGACGATCGTGAACAGTGCCTCGTCGGGACCGCGGGGTTCCTCGGAGTCTTCGATCGCCTCGAGGAAGCCGTGGACGATCCCCAAGGCCGCGGCCTCGACCGGGATGCCGTCCCAGCGCAGCCGGTCGGGGATGCCCGTGCCGTCGTCGTGCTCGCGGTGCCAGCGCACGATGTCGGCGGACGCTGGTGGGAGGCCGGGGAGCGCGGCGACGATGCGGGCCCCGTGCAGCGGTGCGTCGGCGAGCGCGAACAGCCGCGCGTGCGGGCTGGCATCCGGCGTCAGCACCACGTCGACGAGGCCGGTTTCCGCCAGCGCGCCGGCGACCCAGACGGCGGCGACGGTGGCCGCGTCGCCGCGGCGGTGCGCGGCGAAGCGAGCGGCGAGCGCCGCGCGGCGTCCGCCGAAGCCCAGCCGCCGGCCGGCGAATGCGTCGCCGACGGCGCTGTATAATCCGAGCGCGCCGTCAGGTACAACAGGAACCGTCATCCTCGCCGGACGACGTTCACCGCACCGTGCCGAAACCCTCACTCGCCACCTTGCCACGCGACGGGTTCGTCGGTGCGATCGGCAATACGCCGCTCATCGCGCTGCCGAAGCTGTCGGCCGCGATCGGCCGCACGATCCTCGGCAAGGCCGAGTTCCTCAACCCGGGCGGTTCGGTGAAAGATCGCGCGGCGCGCGGCATCATCGAAGACTTCGAGGCGCGCGGGTTGCTCGTGCCGGGCGGTGTCGTGGTCGAAGGCACCGCGGGCAACACCGGGATTGGTTTGGCGCTGGTCGGCAACGCGCGCGGGTATCGCACGATCATCGTCATGCCCGACGATCAGGCGGCGGAGAAGTACGCGCTGCTCCGTGCGTTCGGCGCCGATTTGCGCGTCGTCGCGGCCGCTCCGTACACCAACGACGCGAACTACTACCACGAAGCGCGCCGAGTCGCCGAGTCGATTCCGGGCGCGGTGTGGGCGAACCAGTTCGAGAACACCGCCAATCGTGCTGCGCACGAGGCGACCACGGGTCCGGAGATCATCGCGCAGACCGAGGGGACGCTGAGCGCGTTCGTCGCGGCGGCGGGGACCGGCGGGACGATCGCAGGCGTGGGGCGTGCGCTCAAGGCGTACGATCCGGCGATTCGCGTGGTGCTCGCGGATCCATACGGATCGGCGCTCTACAGCTTCGTGAAGACCGGTGCGCTTGCGGTCGAAGGCGATTCGAACGCCGAAGGCATCGGCATCAAGCGCATCGTCGCGAACTTCAAGGACGCCGATGTCGACGACGCGGTGCGCGTGGACGACCGCACGCTCACCGAGATGGCGCACTGGCTCCTGCGCGAGGAGGGGCTCTTCGTGGGCGGCTCGGCGGCGCTCAACGTGGCCGCGGCGGCCCGCTACGCGCGGACGCTGCCCGCCGGCAGCAGCGTCGTGACCGTGTTGTGCGACGGCGGCGATCGCTACCGCTCGCGGCTCTACGACGCCGGTTGGCTGCGCGAGAACGACGTGGTGCCGACGGCGACGGATTTGTCGTTCCTATGAGCATGTCGAAGCTCTCGCACGTGCGCGAGGACGGTTCGCTCGTCATGGTGGACGTCGGTGCGAAACCCGCTACCGCGCGGTCCGCGCGCGCCGAGGCGCGGGTGCGCTTGAGCGCGGATGCAGCCGCGGCGCTGCGTGCCGCGACGCTCCCGAAGGGCGATGCGTTCGCGGCCGCGCAACTCGCCGGGATCATGGCCGCGAAGCGCACGCACGAACTGATCCCGCTCGCACACCCCATCCCGCTCGGCGCGGTCGACGTCGCTTTCGCGTGGGACGACGACACGACGCTGCGCATCGCGACGCGCGCGACCACGGTCGGCCAGACCGGCGTCGAGATGGAAGCGATGGTCGCGGCCAGCGTCGCCGCGCTGACGGTTTACGACATGTGCAAGGCGGTCGACAAGGGCATCGTCGTCGAGAGCGTGCGGCTCGTGGAGAAAACGGGCGGCAAGTCCGGCGATTGGCGGCTCGCACCGTGAGCGAGCGCGTCGTGCACCCGGTCTCGCTGATCATCTTGTCCGACCGCGCGCACTCCGGCGAACGGCCCGACGCGTGCATCCCGGTGATGAAGGACGTGCTGCTCGGCAACCCGCTCGCCGTCGACGACGAGCGCGTCCTGCCCGACGACCCCGCGGCGCTACAGGCGGCGCTGATCGAACTGTGCGAGGGCCCGACGCGGCTGGTGCTCACGTCGGGCGGCACCGGTCTGGGCGAACGCGATCGCACGCCGCAGGCGACCGTCGCGGTGCTCGACTTCGAGGTTCCCGGCATCGCCGAGGCGATGCGCGCGGCGTCGATGCGGCATACGCGCGCGGCGATGCTGTCGCGCGCCGTCGCCGGCGTGCGCAACCGCTCCCTGATCGTGAACTTGCCGGGCAGCCCCAAGGCGGTGCGCGAGACGCTCGACGCCATTGCGGGCGGACTGCCGCACGCGCTCGATCTGCTTGCCGGCGTCGCAACAGATCATCACCCCACGGGGTATCACGAAGGGTGACCTTTCAGTCCGCACAGTCCTACTTGCTTGGATTGATCAACGAGAATGCGTCGCGACGGATGTCCAACCGCCTCGATCGCATCTTCGCGTTCTTGGAAGCGCTCGGCAACCCGCAGGACGCGTATCCCACGATCCACATCGCAGGGACGAGCGGCAAGGGTTCGACGTCGACGATGATCGCCGCGGCGCTGCAGGCGTCGGGCAAGCGTACGGGACTGCACACGAAGCCGCACCTCACGAGCGTGACGGAGCGCGCGCGCATCGACGGGCTCGCGATCCCGGAGGACGCGTTCGGCGACCTCATCGGTGAGATGCAGAGTGCCGTCGACCGCATTTCCTTCGAACATGGCCGGCCGACGTATTACGAAACGCTGCTCGCGCTCGCGTTCCTCTGGTTCGCGCGTTCCGAGGTCGACGTCGCGGTGATCGAAGCGGGCGTCGGCGGCACGCTCGACGGAACCAACGTGCTGCGCCCGCAAGTCGCGGTCATCACCAACGTGGCGCTCGACCACACGGACATCCTCGGGGACACGGTCCAGGACATCGCCCGCGACAAGGCCGGCATCGCGAAGGCGGGCATCCCGCTGGTGAGCTTCGTGCGCGACGCCGGTGCGCGTCGCGTGATCGAGCAAGCCTGCGCGGATGCGGGCGCGCCGTTCATCGCCGTCGCCGACACCGTGACGATCGAGCCGCGCTCGGGCGAGCGCTACGGCCAGTCGTTCGCGCTGATCACGCCGGTCGACCGCTACGAGATCTCGCTGCCCGTGCTCGGCGACTTTCAACAGGACAACGCGGCGACGGCGGTGCGCGCGCTCGAGCAGCTTCGGCCCGGTTTGCGCCCGACGCGCGAGCAGATCGAGACCGGTCTTTCGCGCACGGTGATCCCGGGCCGCATGGAGTTCTTCCCGTCGCATCCGGGCGTGGTGTTCGACATCGCGCACAACCCCGACAAGGCGGCGCACCTCGCGCACGCGCTGGCGCAGACGTTCCCGAACCGCCGCTTCACGTTCGTGATGGCGATCGGCGAGTCCAAAGACGCGGCGCAGGTGATCGAACCGTTCCTCGCGCTGCGCGGATCGTTCACGTTCACCACGTTTTCCGTGGCCGGCCGCAACTGTTCGCGCCCGCAGCGGCTTGCGTCGATCGCCGACGAGCTGGGCGGCTGGGGGCGTGCGATCACCGACCCGGTCGAAGCGTTTTCGATCGCGCGCCGCAACGCCGAAGGCGACGACATCATCGTCGTGACCGGCTCGACGTTCGTCGTCGCCGAGCTGCGCGAATGGTGGATGGCGAACGTTCAGTCCGGCACCAATGTCTGATGGCTTCGTGACCACGCAGCGCGGGGCGCTGCGCGTGCGCGGCCGCGTGCTGCCGTGGGGCGTGCGGACCTATGTGATGGGGATCGTGAACGTCTCGCCGGACTCATTCTCCGGCGACGGCGTGCAGGGAGCCGGCGCCGCGCGTGCGCGAGCGCTCGGACAGCTCGCGGATGGTGCGGACGTCGTCGACGTCGGGGCGGAGTCGACGCGGCCGGGTCATCGCCCGATCGATGCCGCGACCGAGCGTGCGCGGCTGTTGCCGGCGCTGGCCGCCCTGCGCGCGGCTGCACCGGATGCGATCGTGTCGGTGGACACGTTCAAGGCCGGCGTGTTTCGCGATGCGCACGCCGCTGGCGGCGACGTGCTCAACTCGATCTGGGGCGCGTCCGACGAGCTGATCGCCGCGTGCGTGGAAACGGGTTCGCCGATGATCGTGATGCACAACAAGCCGGTCGCGCTGTACGAGCGCGACGTCGTCGACGAAGTGCTCGCATCGCTCGATGCGGCGGGCGCGCGCTGCGTGGCCGCCGGCATCCCCGCCGAGCACGTGATCCTCGATCCGGGCATCGGCTTCGGGAAGCTGCCGGAACACAATCTGGCCGTGCTCCGCGCGCTGGGCCGGCTGGTCGCGCTCGGCTTTCCGACGCTGCTCGGCACGTCGCGCAAGTCGACGATCGGCAAGCTCACGGGACGCGGCGTCGACGAGCGCGAGCTCGGGACCGCCGCGACGATCGCGCTCGCGATCGATGCCGGGATCGACATCGTGCGCGTGCACGACGTTCCGGGGCAGCGCGACGCCGTCCGGGTCGCCGATGCGATCGTGCGCGGCTGGCGGCCCGACGGTTGGGCCGAGCGCCTTCCGTGAAGGCATAGCATGCCAGTGGCGGCAGTGGGCATCGGCTCGAACAGCGGGGACGCCGAAGCGAACGTGCGCGGCGCGTTCGAGCGGCTCGCCGGCACCGGCACGGTGCTCGCGCGCTCGTCGCTCTACCACACCGCCCCGTGGGGCGTGACCGCGCAAGCCCCCTTCGTCAACGCCGCCGCGTTGATCGACACGGCGCTCGAGCCGCACGCGCTGCTCGCGGCGCTGCAGCGTATCGAGGCCGAAGCCGGCCGCGTCACGACGTTCCGGTGGGGACCGCGCGTGCTCGATCTCGACATCCTCGCGTACGACGGCGTGCGGCTGACCGGCGCCGGCCTGACGATCCCGCATGCCCGCCTTCACGAGCGCGCCTTCGCGCTCGTGCCGCTCGCGGAGATCGATCCGCGCTACGTTGCGCTGCGCGATGCGCTTCCGCCCGGAGAGCGCGCCGGAGTCGTCGAACTGGAGCCGCGATGAGACGCCTTTTCGCCGCGTCGTGTAGCCTCGCGCTCCTTGCCGTGCCTGCCGCGGCTCGCGCCGATCTGTTCTCGTCGGTGTCGGCCGGCGTGCACGCCAGCACGATCGGCCACGGGATCACGCTCGAGAAGCCGCTGCTCTACGACTTCAGCGTTCGGGTGACGACGGGGTCGCTCAGCGTTTCGCAGCAGTCCACGTACGATACGACCACGTATACCACGACGACGCGGTACAGCAACGTCGGGGTCATCGCGGATTACCGGCCGTACGCGGGACGGTATCGCATCAGCGGCGGCCTCGTGTTCGGCAACGACGCGATCGACAACGTTGCACGGGAGTCGGCGGGCATGATTCGCGTCGGGAACAACGCCTACCCGGTGAGCGGGACGGGGGCCGTCAACGCGCGCGTGCGATTCGACCGGCCTTCGCTGTATGCCGGTATCGGAACCGGCACGGGCCTCATTCGTGGGCTCGCGATCGAAATCGATGCCGGCGCGCTCGTGCGCAACGGAACCGCAAGCGTGGCGGCGTCGGGTCCGCTTGCGAACGATCCGGCGTTTCGGGCCGACATGCAGCGATTACGCGGCGAGTTGCGGACGCGGGTCGTCGTGCCGGTCCTCAGCATAGGGCTCGTTTACCGGCCCTGATTTTCCAGCCGCGCCGCGAGGACCGGTTCGTAGACTTTTTTCTTGATGAAGAGGTCCAGCAGGTCGCGGTCGATTTTTCCGCGGTCCGCGAATTCCCGCACGAGGATGTCGAGGGCGCGTTCGACGGGCATCGCGGGTTTGTACGGCCGGTCGTTTGCCGTCAAGGCGTCAAAGACGTCGCTGATGGTGAGCATGCGGACTTGCGGAGGGATTTCCGCGCCCTTGAGGCCGCGCGGGTAACCGCTGCCGTCGAGATGCTCGTGGTGGCCGTAGGCCATCTCCGGAACGTTGTGCCACGGGGTCTTCGACCATGGAATCTCGCGCAGGAAATAAAATGACTGCGTGACGTGCTGTTCCATCTTGCGGCGCTCTTCACCGGAAAGCGAGCCGCGCGGAATGCGCAAGAATTCCAGTTCGGTGCGGTCGAGCAAGGGACGCTCGGTGTCCAGGTCGCGGTACGTCATGCGTGCGAGCGCGTCGAGGACGTTGCCGATGTCCATCGAGATGACGTGAGGCTCGTTGGCGGATTCCACGTGTGCCAACAGCGCGCGGAGCTCGTCGCGCCGGCGCGCGTCGGACGTTTGTTCGATCGCGAGCAAGAAGCGCAGACGAATCGCGTCGATCCGGCCGTCCGGCAGTTTTTTCGCTTTGCCGAAGATGTATTCCGGAACCGCCACCTTGCCGAAGTCGTGAAGGAGCGAGGCATAGCGCATTTCGCGGATCTGGTCGACGTTGAAGTGCAGGTCGGCGAAGATGCCGGTTTCCACCGCGTTGACCGCGTCGGCCTGGAGGCACGTCAGCTCGGCGACGCGCGACGAGTGGCCCTGGGTGGACTTGTCGCGGACTTCGATCGCTTTGACCGATGCGCGCACGAATTGTTCGAACAGGTCCTGGATCGAGTCGAGCAGCGCCTTGTTTTCAAGGGCGACGGCCGCTTGTGAGGCCAGCGAGCGCAGCACGTGCTCGTCGCGCGAGCTGAACGGCTGCACGACCTCTTCGGTGTGGGCCGGTGAGGTCAGGATCAGACCGAAGTCCGGCTTGCGGTTGATGAGCATGATCACGCCGACGATGGCGTCCTCGTGATCGCGCATCGGCTCGGCGAGCACCGACATCGTGCGGTAGCCGTTCGCTTTGTCGAAGCTGCGGTTCACGCGATACTCGGCGCTTTCGCCGGGTGCGTACGCGTCGTCGATGCGGACCGTCTCGCCGCTCAGCGCGACGTAGCCCGAGATCGACGTGCGGGACAGCGGCAGCACGGCGCCGAGGTAGGCGCCGAAGTCGTTGGGGCCCGTTTGAGCCACGGCGAAGCGCAGGACGCGTTCGCCGTTCTCGCCCTCCTCGAGCAGATAGAGGGAGCCGGAGTCGGCCCGGGTGAGCTCGCGCGCGTTGCGGACGATCGTTTGCTGCAGCTTGGTCACGTCGCGCTCCGCCGAGAGCGCCAAGCCGATTTGCAGAAGCCGCTCGCTCTCGCCTTGCGCGATCCGCACGTCCTCGCGGGCGGCCAGCGTCGCCGCCGCGTTGCGGACCGTGGCGACAAGCGCCGCCGGGTCGGCCGGCGCGACCACCCAGCCGCTGACGAAGGGGTTCGCCGCGAGCCACGACGCGTTGGAGCCCGGCTCGGCCAGGATGACGGTCGTGGCGATCTGCGCGCGGCCGATCAGCTCCAGCGCGTGCTCGACCGTCTCGCGCGGACCCAGCGATAACAACCCGGCCTCGTCGATCGCGTAGACCACGGGCAGGCCCGCGTCGTCGCTCGAGTAGGGGAAGCGAGCACGGCAGTGCGCGATGCCTGCCCGGTCCAACGCGTCGCACGCCGCGCGCCCCAAGTCGAGGCCGTGCGGGTACGCGAGGACGAACGCCGATTCCATGGCAATGGTGCCGGCGGTGAAGTGCGCACCTCCTGGGTCCATCGTACCATGTATCGGCAGGACCTCTCCCCCGCCCGCACCTCTTGTGGGGCGCGCCGCCCCTCCTCGGGAGCGCGCCGTCCCGCCCGGGGGCGGCGTCGTAAAGCGTCGAACCGCACGCCCGATGACCGAAGACGCGATCGCCACGCGAGCCCGGGCGCTCGCCGGCGCGCTGACCGAGGCCGGTTTCGCCCGCCTGCGCGTCCGCGACGGCGATACGGAGATCGAGCTGCGCCGCGCGCCGCGCCCCAACGGGCTCGCCGCAGCCGTGCCGGCGCCCCCCGCGGCGGCCGCCGAGCCCGAAGAGAAGCCGGTCGAGCACCGCGAGGACATCATCGCGAGCGACGTGGTGGGCATCCTGCGGCACGTGCGGCCCCCGATCGCCGAAGGCCAAGACCTCGACACGGATCGCGAGCTCGCCTCGGTCGAGACGCTCGGCATCCGCAACCCCGTTCGATCCCGCGGCGGCGGGCGGGTCGTCGCCGTGTTCGTGACCGAGGGTCAGCCCGTCGAATACGGCCAACCGCTGTTCGCAATCGAGAGATAGCGCGTGTTTCGCAAAGTTCTCATCGCCAACCGCGGCGAGATCGCGCTTCGTATCAATCGGGCTTGCCGCGAGCTGGGCGTCGCGACGGTCGCGATCTTTTCCGAGCCCGACCGCTTGTCGCTGCACGTGCGCCACGCGGATGAAGCGTTTTGCGTCGGCCCCGGGCCCGTCATGCGCTCGTATTTGAACATTCCGAACATCATCTCGGCGGCGCTCATCAGCGGCTGCGATGCGATCCATCCCGGCTACGGCTTCCTTGCCGAGAACGCGCGCTTCGCCGAGATCGCGGCCGATCACGGCCTGACGTTCATCGGGCCCAAGCCGGCGGTGATCAACGCGATGGGCGACAAGGCGACGGCGAAGCGTCTGATGCACGAGGCGGGCGTTCCGACGACGCCGGGCAGCGGCATCGTCGCGAACGTCGAGGAAGCGCGCGTCGTGTGCGAGCAGATCGGCTATCCGGTGCTGCTCAAAGCGACCGCCGGCGGCGGTGGCAAGGGGATGCGCGCCGTCGCGAAACCCGACGAGCTGCCGACCGCGTTCGCCACGGCGCAAGCCGAAGCCGAAGCATCGTTCAAAGACGGACGCATGTACGTCGAAAAGCTGATCGTCAACCCGCGCCACATCGAGGTGCAGGTGCTCGCGGACGAGCACGGCGACGTCGTGCACCTCGGCGAGCGCGACTGCTCGGTCCAAAAGCCGTCGCATCAAAAGCTCATCGAGGAAGCGCCCGCGCCCGAGCTCGACGTCGCGATCCGCGACCGCCTGCACGAGGTCGCGACGACGGCGACGCGCGCGGTCGGGTACACGAACGCCGGAACGCTGGAGTTTCTCGTGCACGGCGGCGACGTGTACTTCATGGAGATGAACACGCGCATCCAGGTGGAGCACCCGGTCAGCGAGCTCATCTACGGCGTCGATCTGGTCAAGGAGCAGATTCGCATCGCCGCGGGCGAGCATTTGGGCTTCAGCCAGGAGGATCTTCACGCGCACGGTCACGCGATCGAGGTGCGCGTCAACGCGGAGGATCCCGACAATCACTTCGCGCCCGCCGCCGGTACGCTGACGTCGGTCGTGTTCCCCGGCGGCCCGGGTATTCGCGTCGACACGCACGTCTACAGCGGCGCCATGGTGCCGCCGTTCTACGACTCGATGCTCGCGAAGATCATTGCGGTCGGCCGCACGCGCGAGTCGGCGATCCTGCGCATGGAACGCGCGCTGAGCGAGACGCGTATCGAAGGCGTGAAGACGACGGTCGATTTCTGCCGCGAGCTGCTCGGCGACCCCGAGTTCCGCGCGGGCGGGATCGGCGTCGGCTGGCTGCCGGCATTTCTCGACCGGCGCGCCGCCGCCGTCTAAGATGCCCTCAACTTCGCGGCGGCATGGGCGTGAGATCGCGCTGCAGGCGCTCTACGGCACCGAAGTCGGAAAGCGTCCGGTGAACGACATGCTCACGGAGCTGCTCGCGCGCGACCAGTCGTCCGACGGGCGCGCGTTCGTGCGCGATCTCGTCCTGGGCACGATCGAGAACGAAGTCGAGTCCGATACGCTCATCGCGCCGCGCTTGGAAGGCTGGACGCTCGACCGGCTGCCGACGATCGACCGGATCATCTTGCGCATGAGCGTGTTCGAGCTGCGCCACCGCGCCGAGACCGATCCCGCCGTCGTCATCAACGAAGCCGTCGAGCTGGCGAAGAAGTTTTCGACCGAAGATTCGGGCCGGTACGTCAACGGCGTGCTCGCGCGCATCTTGGGCACGGCGACGTCGGTATGAGCCGCGCGCTGCCGCGTTCGCGCAGCGCCGTGCGGCGCCGGCCGGTCAAGCGCGGCGGCGGCCCGTGGCGCATCGTCGGCCGCGTCGTCAAGACGCTGGCCGTATTCGTGCTGTTCGCGGTGCTGCTGTTCGTCGGCATCGTCGCGGGGATCGTCGCGTCGTACTCG
This sequence comes from Vulcanimicrobiota bacterium, assembly GCA_034666305.1. Lineage (GTDB taxonomy): Bacteria > Vulcanimicrobiota > Vulcanimicrobiia > Vulcanimicrobiales > Vulcanimicrobiaceae > Vulcanimicrobium. The sequence goes on along the minus strand of JAXDMA010000321.1, from coordinate 4,078 downwards.
CGCAACCTGCCCGACATCAACCGCATGGCGGACTACCAGCCGTCGCGGTCGACGCGCGTGGTCGCGCGCAACGGCATGCAGCTCGCGAACCTTTTTCGCGAGAACCGCACGTGGGTGCCGATCGCCAAGATACCGGTGCCCGTGCGCAACGCCTTCATCGCGACCGAGGACGCGCACTACTACCAGCACCACGGCATCGACTTCGCCGGAATCGCGCGCGCGGCGCTGGCCGACTATCGGCATCAGCGCCTGCAAGGCGCTTCCACGATCACCCAGCAGCTGGCACGCAAGCTCTTTCTCAGCGACGAGGTCACCGCCGCGCGCAAGATTCAAGAGGCGCTGCTGGCGATGGAGATCGAGCGCTACTACACCAAGGACGAGATCCTCGAGCGCTACCTGAACATCATGTACTTCGGTTCGGGCGCGTACGGCATCGAAGCCGCCGCGCACACGTATTTCGGTACGGACGTCGGGCATCTCAAGCTCGGTCAGATGGCGATGCTCGCCGGCCTGCTCGCAGCGCCGTCCGACTACTCGCCGTACGTGAACATGAATCACGCCAAACAGCGCCAGCAGCACGTGCTGGGCCGCATGGTCGATGCGGGGTTCATCACGCGCGGGCAAGCCTCGGCCGCGGAGCGCGGGCCACTCGGATTGCTGGTCGAACGGCCGCACGGGCTTCAGTCGTATCGCTACCCGTACTTCACGACGTACGTCACGCATCTGCTCGAAGAGCAGTTCGGCACGCAGGCCACGTTCGAAGGCGGCTTGCAAGTGTTTACGACGCTCGATCCCGCCATGCAAGAGATCGCGCAGGATGCGGTCACGTGGGGCGTGGGCCGCGCGGTCGCCGAAGGCATCGGCGCGCACCAGGGCGCGCTCGTCGCCATCAAACCGTCGACCGGCGAGATCCTCGCAATGGTCGGCGGCGCGACGCCGTTCTCGCTGACGAACCAGTTCAACCGCGCCTGGCAGTCGCACCGCCAGCCGGGCTCGTCGTTCAAAGCGTACGTCTACACCGCCGAGATCGATAGCGGGCACCCGCCGACGACGATCGTGCAAGACACGCCGGTGAGTTACCCGATGGGCGACGGCACGCGCTGGGCGCCGATGGACGACGACATGCGGTTCCTCGGGCCCATCACGCTGCGCTACGCGCTCGCGCAGTCGCGGAACGTCGTCGCGGTCAAGCTCGCGCAAGACATCGGCATCGAGCGCATCGTCGAGTACGCGCACCGCATGGGCGTGACGGCGCCGCTCGATCCGACGCTTTCGCTCGCGCTCGGCTCGTCCGGCGTTTCACCGCTCGACCAAGCCGCGGGTTTCGCGACGCTCGCGAACCAGGGCGTGCACATCCCGCCCTCGCCGATCAAGCTGGTGCGCGACTCGCTCGGAAACGCCGTGCTGGACAACACCTATCCGCAGCAGAACGAAGTGGTCAGCGCCGGCGTCGCGTACGTGACCACGTCGATGCTGGAGTCGGTCATAAAAGAAGGCACCGGCTACCCGAACGCGGAGATCGGACGGCCCGCGGCCGGCAAGACCGGGACGACGTCGAGCTTCCGCGATGCATGGTTCGTCGGCTTCACGCCCGACCTCGTCGCCGCGGTGTGGATCGGCAACGACAACTACTCGCGCATGAACGAGTCGTACGGCGGCAACATCCCCGCCCGCATCTGGGCGCGCTTCATGCGTAAAGCGCTCGAGAAGACCAAGCCGCACGACTTCGTCATGCCGATCGGTGAAGTGCACAAGCTCAAATTGTGCGGCACCGGCAAAGACGAGGTGTTCGTCGCCGGCACTGAGCCCGTGCACACGTGCGGCGCACCCGACGATCCGTCGACCACGCCGTCAACGGGCCGCCGGCACCGGCACGCGGCCGTGCCGCTCGCACGGGACGTCACGCACGTCGCCACCGCGCCGCGCACGCCGCCGACGATCGTGCCGCTGACGCCGCCGCCGGATACTCTGGGGGACGGGCAGACCTTCGTGCGGCTCGATCAACCCGTGGCGCCGTCGACGTCGACGCCGTGACGGGCGGCACGCGCGCCGACGTCCGCGTCGTCGCGGTCTCGCGGCTGGCAAACTACATCGCGGGGCTTTTCGCGCGCGAACGCGCGTTCGCGCGGATCGGCGTGCGCGGCGAGATCTCAAACCTTCGCGAGCAGGTCAACGGCAACGTCTACTTCGACCTCAAGGACCGGGACGCGTTGCTGAACTGCGTCGCGTTCAGCGAGGCGGCGGCGACGTTTCCCAAGCTCGCGAACGGCGATGAAATCGTCGCCTACGGCAGCGTCCAGACGTACGGCAAGGCTTCGCGCTATCAGCTGCGCGTGTTCGACGTCGCGGCCGAGGGCGGTACCGGCGCGCTGCACCGCCGCTACGAGGCGCTCAAGACGCGGTTGACCGCCGAAGGACTGTTCGCGCCGGAGCGCAAGCGCGCGTTGCCGCGCTACCCGTTCCGCGTCGCGCTCGTCACGTCGGAGAACGCGGACGGTGCGAAAGATTTTCTGACGCAGGCGCGGGCGCGTGCGCCGCACGTCGAGGTCACCGTGATCGCGACGCCGGTGCAAGGCGAGAACGCGGCGCCCGAGATCGCGCGTGCGATCGCCCGCGCGTCGGCCGGTGATTTCGACCTCCTCGTCGTCGCGCGCGGCGGCGGTTCGTTCGAGGATTTGTTCGCGTTCAGCGACGAGCGCGTCGTGCGCGCGCTGGCCGCGTCGCGCATCCCGACGGTGTCGGCGATCGGTCACGAGGCCGACGCGCCGCTCACCGACTTCGTCGCCGATCATCGTGCGCCGACGCCGTCGGCCGCCGCGCAGACGGTGCTTCCGCGCCGCGACGACCTGCTCGGACTCGTCGCCGAACGCCGCCGCACGCTCGCGCGCGACATGGACCGCGCGCTCGCCGCGCGGCGCCAGCACGTCGACGTCGCCGCGCGGCGCCTCGCATCCGCGGCGCGCGAGCGCGTGCGCGGGTGCGGCGACCGTTTCCTGACGCTCGAGCGCCGGCTCGCCGCCGCGGCGCCCGCGGCGCGCCTGGCGCAGCGGCGCGGGCGGTTCGAGCAGCTTCGCGACCGGCTCGCGCGCGAGGTTCCCGCGTTGCTGCGGCGCCGCTCGGACGGCGTCGCTCAGCTCGCGTCGCGGCTGGCGCGCGTCGATCCCGCCTCGCGCGTCGCGCGCGCGCGGCGGACGTCGGTCGCGACGGCGAGCCGGCTCGACGCCGCGATGGTGCGTTTGCTCGAGCGGCGCGTCGCGCGGTTCGACACCATCAAGGCGTCGTTGAGCGGACACGATCCGGCAGCGATCCTGCAACGCGGCTATGCCATCGTTACGGCGGAGGACGGGCACCCGCTGACGGATGCGGGGCTGGTTCCGCCGGGGTCGACGATCCGGGCGCAGCTGGCTCGCGGAAGCCTCACGGCGCGCGTCGAACGCGAAGGGACGCATGGCGGACGACAGATCAGCCTCTTTTGAGCGCTCGCTCCAGCGGCTGGAGGAGATCGTGAAATCGCTCGAGACCGAAGAACCCGATCTCGAGCGCGCGGTCGCGCTCTATGCCGAGGGCAAGGAGCTCGTCGGGCGCTGCGAGGGTCTGCTCAAGAACGCGCAGCAGGCGATCGACGCGGTGAACGCGCCGCCCGCACCTTCGCGTCCGGTCGAGGACGCGCTGGATGACGACGAAATCAAGCTCTGAGGACGCGCTCGCGCACGGCGGGCGCGCGATTCGCAGGCTGGACACGGTCGTGGTGGAGATCACCGCTCTGACGCGCTCGCAAGCGCGCGCGCTCATTCTCGCGGGGAAGGTTCGGGTCGACGAGGAGCCGTCCACGAAGCCAGGGACGCACGTTCCCCAGGCCGCGCGCGTCACCGTCGAGGAGCCGCCGCGCTACGTGAGCCGCGGCGGCGACAAGCTCGCCGGCGCGCTGCGTGACTTCGCGCTGGACGTAGGCGGCCTCGACGTCCTCGACGTCGGCGCATCGACGGGCGGGTTCACCGACGCGATGCTGCAGCACGGGGCTAGGCACGTCACCGCGTTGGACGTCGGGCGCGGCCAAATCGCGTGGAAGCTGCGCAGC
>JAXDMA010000320.1:0-13164 GCA_034666305.1 Vulcanimicrobiota bacterium | reverse complement strand
GCGGCTTGGCCCGTTTGGACCGGTCTCGCGATGAGCTGGTTCCATGCCGACCAAGCGCAGCTCAGTTCGATCGTGCTGCAGTTTTTCACCGCGATCAGATTCTATTTCTTGTTCGTCCTGCTCGCGCCGGCGCTCGCGCTCCATTGGACGCTCCGCAGCGAGAACGCGCGCGTGCCGCGAACGTAGCCGCTACGTCGCGAGCAGCTCTCGCGGCCGGCCGGCGGGCGGCTCGAGGTCTTCGGGGCGCAGCGTCTTCGTCAGGTAGGTGACCAGCGCGACGATCACGATGAGGAAGATCGCGCTGGTGATCGTCGTGCCTAAGCCGAGCCCGCCGTCCGCGCGCGCCTGCGCGAGAAGATCGCCCAGCGATGCGCCGAGCGGGCGCGTCAAGATGTAGGCCATCCAGAACGCGAGCACGGCGTTGATCTTCAGACCGTAGCGCAAGGCCGCGACCACCGCGATCATCGCCGCGAACATCAGCACACCGAGCGCATACCCGGTGCCGGCTTTTTCGGTCAGCAGATCGCCGGCCGACGTGCCGAGCGCGAACGTGAACAGGATCGCCGCCCAGTAGAACAGCTCGCGTCTCGTCGTCGCGATCCAGTGGACCGACAGTGTCTTCTCGCTCAGATACCACACGACGAACACGACTGCCAGCGCGCAGCTGAACGCGATCGTCGTGGTCTGCAAGCCGAACCCGAGCTTGTCGACGAGCGTGTCCGAGATGAGCGTGCCGACGACGCTGACCAGCACGACCACCGTCCAGTACACCGCGGGGATGTAGCGGTTGCGCGTCAGCTGCACGAGCAGCGCGGTCAAGAACAGCGCGCTGAGCACGTACGAGGTGTTGATCAGACCCAGACCGAGCTTGGTGTTCAGAAAATCGGCCAAGGTCTCGCCGACGGTCGTCGAGAGTACCTTGATGATCCAGAAGAAGAGCGTGATCTGCGGGACCTTGTTGAGCATGGTCGTCATCGTCGCCGAGTTCGTGTGCCCATTCGCGGCCCGAACGAAGCCATAAGAACCTCGCAAGAGCGGGTACGATCTCGGCATGACGACGAAGAAGAAGCCGGCGACCGGCAAGAAAAAATGGTCCGCGCGCGTCACGCAGACGAGCGACGCGCTCGACATCGCGGGCGGGACGTTCGCGCAGGACGATCCCAAGGCGATCGCTCACGAACTCGAGCGCGACGCCGAGAAGTCGACGCGCCGCAAGTCCTCACCGTACCGCTCGGCGATGTCGATGCTGACGTTCTACATCAATCGCGCGGGCAAGAACTTGCCGGCGAAGCGCAAGAAGATCCTCGAGGACGCAAAGCAAGTGCTGCGCGAGGAGTTCGGGCCGAAGACCGCTGCCAAAACCGCTCGCAAGCAGCCGGCCCGAAAGAAGGCGGCGCGCAAGAAACCGGCGCGAAAAGCGAGCTGACGCAGGGCCGGAAGGTTAGCTCAGCGGCGGAAGGCCTAGAAACGAACGCAGCCGTTCGAGAAACGCCCGGGCGACCCGGCGCCGTTCGCCGAGCCGCCGGTTGATGAAGATCGCCAGCTGAGCCCCGCGGCGCTTGCGCCGGCGGCGTTCGGGCGCGTTACGCATGCGCTGCGCGCAGGATGCGGCTCGGGCTCAGCGATGCCGCCGCTGCGCGCAACTTCGTGCAGCTGTTCCCTCCGACGAGCCGCGCGATGTGCTGGTCCACCTCGGCCGTCGCCGCGCGGAACGCGTCGCGCGCGTTCGCGTCGAGCTCGATCACGTCCATGCGCGCGCGCAGCCAGCCCAGCGCGTCGCGTTCCATTTCGCGCGCGCGCCCGCGGTGCCACGCCATCGTCTCGCGCAGCGCCGCTTCGACCGTTGCGCGGTCGCTGCCGAGAGCTTCCATCGCGGCGGGGTTCGCGAACACGATCTGCGGCGTGAAGCTGTGCGCGCTCAAGCTGAGATACCGCTGCACGCGCGGCAGATCGAGGCCGCGGATGTTCGTCAGCGGGTTCTCTTGCGCTTGCGCTTCGCCGGCTTCGAGCGCGGCCGGTAATTTGAAGTACGGCACGGTCGTCGCGACCGCGCCCAGCGCCGCCGCGAAATGCAGATACACCGGTGCTTCCATCACGCGCAGGCGCAGGCCGCGCACGTCGTGCGGCGTACGGATCGGCTGCGTCGCGCTGGTGAAGTGGCGCATGCCGTTTTCGAGATAGCCGTAGGCGAGCAGGCCGACGCCGCTCGCTTCGGCGAGCACGTCCTGACCGGCCGCCGAGTCGAGCACCGCGAACGCGTGCTCCGCCGACTCGAACAGATAGGGCAACTCGAACAGCTGTGCGGACGGGATGACGTTGCCGCTCACGGAACAGCCGACCGACGCCAGCGCCAGCTCCCCGCCGATGAGGTCGTCGAACGCGTTGACCTCGCCGCGGCCCTTACCCGTATACGGTATGTCGAGCTCGACGCGGACGCGCCGTTCGGTGCGCCCTTCGACGAGCGCCGCGAAGTGCGACCAGGCGGCGGCCGACGGTGAATCGTTGAGGATGGTCGCGACACGCAGCACGTCCCGGTGCGGCACGAATGCGGCGCTGCCGGCAATCTGCAGTCGCTTGATGTCGTGGGCGAGCGCGTTCACCGAGAGCGTGCTTTCCGTCGCGGCGGTGTGGTGCGAGCGCGAGATGTCGAGCACGCTTTGCGACGCGCGCTCGAGCTCTTCGATGCGCGAGGCCTGGCCGGCGATCGTGTCGTCGACGCGTTCGAACGCGCCGCCGACGCTCGCCACCGCCGACGCGATCGACGCGAGCGCCTGATCCGCGAGCGACGAGGCGGTCGTACCGAGCGCGACCGCCGCGTCGGTACCGCTCGCCACGCCGGTCGCCGCGCCGGCTTTGGTCGCGATGTCCCCGAGCAGCGCCTTCATCTCGGTGGTCGCCGTGCGCGTCGACTCGGCGAGCTTGCGCATCTCGTGGGCCACGACGCCGAAGCCGCGGCCGTGCACGCCAGCGCGAGCCGCTTCGATCGAGGCGTTGAGCGCGAGCAGGTTGGTGCGGTCCGAGACGTCTTCGACGAACTTGACGGCCGCGCTGATCTTCGTGCTCGCCTCGAGCAGCTCCGCAATGGCGCCGGCCGCCGACCGGCTGTGCCGTGCGAGTCCGTCGACGGTGCCGCTGAGGTCGGCGATCTGCTGCGATGCGAGCGTCACGGCGGATCGCGCGTCGGACACGTCGCCGCGCACCGCGTGCACGACGGCGCTCGTCGCGGCGAGCTCGCGCGCGGCGCCTTGCGTGGTCTCGACGACGTCGCGCAGCGAAGCTGCTTGCTGGCGCGCGTTCGCGGCGATGGCACCCGTCATCCCACGCACATGGTCGATCGCGCCGGCCATGTGGTCGGCGAGATGCGCCAATTCTTGCGGGTTCACGTGTTTTGAATCGGCAAGGCGACCGGCGATCACCGAGTCGGAATGTTTAGTTCTCGTTCGGTCCCTTCGCCGAACCAGCAAGGAGCTGGAGCAACGTCGCCTTGCGCCCGATCACACCGGTCGGCGGGTGGCTGCAACGGAGTGACGATCGCGGAGTCCACGGATGGCCACCGAGCCCTTTTCTTTGTCTTCGATCGCGTTGCCGGCGCGACCGCTGATCGCCCCGCGATGGGCGGCGACGCTCGGCGACATCGCGCGGCTGCTCGCGCAAATGGCCGCGCTTTGGGCGTTCTCGGCCGGCGGTTCGGCGGTCGCGGCGGGGATGCACCTGCCCGTGCCCGGCAACGTGATCGGGATGTGTGCGCTCTTCGGCGGACTCGCCAGCGGCGTGCTGCGCGGCGAATGGTTCGAGGCCGGCGGCGGGCTGCTCACCAAGCACCTCGCGTTCTTTTTCGTTCCGGTCACGGTCGGCGTGATGGCGTTCGGCCCCACGTTCGCACGCGCGGGTACGGGGATCGTGGCGTCGCTGCTGATCAGCACGGTCGTGGGGTACGCCGTCGCCGGCGTCACGACGGAACGGTTGGCGAAGCGGTCGTGACCGGCGGCTCACCGTTCGAGCTCACCGTGCTCGCGGTGGGCTGCGCCACGCTGACCATCGGTGCGTACCGGTTGAGCCTCGCCGTGCGGCGGCGGTGGATGCACCCGCTCACCACACCCGTCCTGTTCTCGACCGCGGTCGTCGTCGCGTGCTTTCTCGCCACCGGTTTCGACGTGCGCGCGTACGAGCCGGCGAAGTCGGCGCTCACGTTTTTGCTGGGCCCCGCCACCGTCGCGCTGGCGCTGCCGCTGTATCGCAATCGCGCGGCGTTCGCGCGGGAGCTCGTGCCGGCGCTCACGGGTTTGGTCGCCGGCGTCGTCACGACGATGGCCGGTGCGATCCTGTGCGCGCGCGCGTTCCACCTCGGCTTCACGCTGGAAGCCACGCTCGCCGTGAAATCGGCGACGACCGCGATCGCGATCGACGTCGCGCGCATCGTACACGGCGATCCGGCGCTGGCGGCGGGGCTCGTCGTCAGCACGGGCACGTTCGGTGCAGCGGTGGGGCCGTGGCTGCTCGACCGCATGAACGTGCGCAGCCAAATCGCGCGCGGTGTGGCGATGGGCGCGATCGCTCACGGGATCGGCACCGCGCAAGCGGCGGCGGAGAGCGAGCTGGCCGGCGCCGTCGCCGGCGTGTCGCTCGGCCTCGGCGCGGTGCTCACCGCGCTCGCCGCGCCGCTGCTCGTCACGCTGCTCGCGCGGTAGCGCTATTCGCCGGGCGTTCGCGGCGCTGCGAACTCGACGAGTGCGGCCGAGAACAGCGCCGTGACGTCGATCGTCGGCGCGACCGGCAATTCGACGGCGAGCAGGATCGGTGCCGTGTCGCCCGGCGGGATGATGGCGAGCTTGTGCACCGTGCGGTACGACGTTACCCCGTCGCCTGTCGCGACGCGCATGAGGAACGCTGCCGCTTGAGCCGGACCGATGGTGAACAAGCGCGGCACGCGCGAGAACGACTCGGCGACGATCTGCGGACGATCGAGCTCGTCGAGCAGCCGAACCGCGGGAAACCCGTCGATCGCGCACGCGCGCGCCGACACGTTGGTGAGCGTGATGCGCAGCTCGCGGTGCAGCATCGCGCCTGTTTGCGACGCGACCGCCGCTCGGAGCTGAGCGGATGCGCACGGTCGCAGCACGGCCATGCCGCGACCGCCGTTGCCGCCGATGGGCGGTTCGGACGGCGCGACGGCGACGAGCGGCAACGCCGCCACGAGGGTGGCGATGAGAACGAACGAGCGCGATAGCATGAGCGGACAACGTCGCCGCACGCGGGAACATCACGGCGTGCCCACCGCATCTCGCGCCCGGCTGCTCGACGAGCTGCGCGCGTACGTGCCGGCCGATCCCCGTGAAGCCGCGATGCGCGCGCGTCTCGTCGCCTTCGTCGCGGCGCACCCGGATGCGTTCGAACGGGCATTGACCGTCGGGCACGTCACCGCGTCGGCCTGGGTCGTCGACCCGGCGCGGACGCATGCGCTGCTCGCACACCATCGCAAGCTCGGCAAATGGCTGCAGCTCGGCGGCCACGTCGACGCCGGCGTCGACGCCGACGTCCGTGACGCGGCGCTGCGCGAAGCGCGCGAGGAATCCGGGCTGACGTCACTTCGCTTTGCGACGGACGGCATCTACGATCTGGACGTGCACGCCATCCCGGCGCGGCCGGGCGAGCCCGCGCACGACCACTACGACGTGCGGTTCGCGCTCGAGGCGGATCCGGCCGAGCCCCTGGTGACCAGCGCGGAGTCGCACGCGCTCGCGTGGACCGCCCTCGACGACCTGCCGGCGTACGGCGCGGACGAGTCGGTGCTGCGGCTGGCGCGTAAGACCGGGACCATCGCGGGGTAGGAGCGGCGCATGCGGGGCCGGTTCGATTTCACGTTCCATACCCTCACCCCGAACGCCGCGGCGCTCGCCGAAGGCGATCCCACGCTGGCTTTCCTGGGCGCGCAAGGCTGGGAGCTGCGCGGCGTCACGACCCTGGCGGACGGCAGCGTGCTCGTCGCGCTGCAGCGCCCGCTCGATGAGGAGCACCCGCTGCCCGATGCGCCGTCGTTGAGCGCCGCGCTCGTCGAGCCGCTTACTGCGCCGTCGCGCGAATCGCTGGAGAGTTAGCCAGCAGCGCGAGCGCGCGGTCGAGCTGGGCGTCGCGGCCGAGCTGGCCGGGATGCGCGTCCGCCGGTTGCGCGACGACGACGTCGGGGGTGATCCCCACTTTATCGATGTCGCGCCCCGCGGGCGTGAGATAGCGCGCAGTCGTCAGCTTGATCGCGCCGCCGTCGGGCAGCGCGAACGTTTCTTGCACTAGCCCTTTGCCGAACGTGCGCGTGCCGACGAGCGTGCCCGTCTTGTCGTCCTGCACCGCGCCCGCCACGATCTCGGCCGCCGACGCGCTGTCACCGTCGACGAGTACCGCGAGCGGCGCGCCGATCGGCGTCGTTTCTGCCTTCGCCGTGAACGGTGCGGGCTTGCCCGTGCGCTCCTGAATCGTCACGACGGTTCCGCGTACGAAATGCGACGCGACCGCAATCGCCGCATCGCGGTATCCTCCGCCGTTCGCACGCAGGTCGAGCACGTACGCGCGCACGTTTGCGGTGCGCAGTTTCGTCAGCACCGCATCGAGCTGCTGCGCGGACTGCGCGCCGAACGAGCGCAGCCGCACGTAGCCGATACCGTCCGCGACGACGCGTCCGGTCGCGTCCGGCGCGCTGACGACGCGCCGCACGATCGCGAGCGGTTCGCGCGCCGTGCCGTCACGTGAGATGCCCACGCGCACGGTGCTGCCCGGCGCGCCGCGCAGCGCGGTCGCGACGTCCGCGGGGGTCGTCGCGGGCGGCGGCGCGCCGTCGATGCTCGCGATCACGTCGCCGGGCTCGAGGCCGGCGTCTTCCGCCGGACTGCCCGGAAACACGTCGACCACGCGCACGGCGTGCGTTTGCGGATCGACGTCGAGCTCCGCGCCGATGCCGGCGACCGGCTTGCCGTCAAGGAAGCCGACGAACTTCTTGAACGCCGCCGGGCGGAACAGAACGGTGTATGGGTCGTGCAGTGCGGCGAGCTCGCTCTCGATGGTCTTGCTGACGAGCTCGCCCGTGCGCACGCGCGTGCCGTAGCGTGCGACGGCGAGCGCGACGTCGCGATCGATCTCGCTCTCGGCCCGGTAGCGGTCGGCATGCGCGGACGCCGCCGGGATGTTCGGGTTGCTGACGCCGCGCGACGTGAGATACGCGACGATCCCGGCGCGCGCGCCCTGCAGCAACGCCGCCGGATCGACCGGCTCGTAGTACCGCGCCATGATCGTGGTGTAGCAGATCTCGAGCGCGATCACGTCGAGCGCGCCCAGCGAGGCCGGCGGTCGTTGCCGCGCCGGTGCGCCCGCGCCGAAGCGCGGCAAGGCGATGACCAGGGCCGCGACCATGACGAACCCGAGAAGACGGCGAACCACCTTGACGTGTATACCCGTGGGATGGATCGCCGCGCGCTCGCCTTCGTATTTTTCTTCGCGTTCGTCGTGAGTGCCCTGATCTGCAAGTCGCACGTCGGCGGATGGAACGACGGGTCGCGCATCGCGACGGTCGACGCTCTCACCGCGAGCCGCACCTTCGTGATCGACGGTTCGCCCTTCGAGCGCGGACTCGGCGACAAGATCAGTTTTCACGGGCACACGTACTCGGACAAACAGCCGCTGCTGCCGCTGCTCGGAGCGGCCGTCATGTTCGCAGCCGCTCCGCTGGGCATCACGCTGCGCCATACGCCCGGCACCGCGATCTATCTGGTTACGCTGTTCACGGTCGGCATCTGGTTCGCCGTCGGCTGCTGCTACGCGTTCGCGTTCCAGCGGCTGCTCGGATTCGACCGAAAAGTGGCGGGCGCGGTGGCGGCGCTGACCGGGCTCGGAACGCTCGCGTTACCGTATGCGTCCGTCATGGCAAACCACGTTCCGTGCGGCGCGGCCGCGCTCGCCGGCTGCTACCATCTCGTGCGCGCGCGGCGCGGCGGGCGGTTCGATGCGGCGCTCGGCGGATTCTTCTTTTCGATCGCGTACGCGTTCGACGCCGCGTCCGCGCTGTTCGGCGTGACCGTCGCCGTGCTGCTGTGGGGCGGATCGCTGCGCTCGGCGCTGGTCTGCTGCGCGGCCGCGTTGCCGGTCATCGCGCTGCAAGCCGCGTTCAACGTCGCGATCTCGGGCAGCGTGATCCCGACGGCGTACAACGCGGCGGTCTGGACCGGTGCCGGTCCCGCACCGCTGGGCATCGGTGCGTCGCAGATGCTGCACCCGCATGCCCCCGGGCTTTACGCGCGATTTCTCGTGAACGAGTTGGTGGGGGACAAGGGGCTGTTCTCGTTCACGCCGTTGATGCTGCTCACCGGCTACGGGCTGTTCGCGATGTGGCGTGCGTCCGCCGAGATGCGCCGCATCGCGCTCGCGCTCGTAACGACGGCTGCCGTGTTCGTGTTCGCGATCGTGTTCTTGCAAGACGACACGGCGACAGCCAACTTCGGCGAACGACGTTACGTCGACGTGTTCTTCATGAGCTGTGCCGCACTGGGTCCGGGGCTCGCGGCCGTGCGCGGCGCGTTCGGCGCGTTCCTCGCGCGCCTGCTGATGGTGAGCTCGATAACGATCGCCGCGCTCGGTACCGTCAACCCGTTCGCCGGAAACGTGGGCGAGTGGGGAGTGCTTCGCGGCGTCGCCGAGTTCGGCGCGCTCGCGCACCGCGCGCAAGTGCAGGCGACGCTCGACGTGCTGCTGCTGGTGGGATTGCTCGTGGCCGTGGTGCGGCTGACGCCGCTGGGCATTGCGGCAGCTCCGTCCGCGGTACCGCGGCAGTGACGGCGGCGCGCACGATATCGGTCGTCGACCGCGATCACATGCTGACCCATACGCACGGCCTTTGGGAGGGGCTGCGCGGCGAACGCGTCTTCATGACGGGCGGGACGGGCTTCGTCGGGACGTGGCTCGTCGAAGCGTTCGCCGCCGCGAACGACGCGTACGATCTCGGCGCGAAGGCCGTGCTGCTCTCCCGCGACCCGGCGCGCTTCGCCCAGCGCGCACCGCACCTCGCCGGCCATCGCGCGGTACGGCTGATCGCAGGCGACGCGGTCGGTTTCACGCCGCCCGAGGGCGAGTTTGCGTTCGTCGTGCACGCGGCGACAGAACGGCAGGCGGGCGATGCCGATGCGACGCCGATGCGGTCGCTGGACCGGGACACGGCGGCGACGCGCCGCGTCCTTGAATTCGCGCGCGGCGCGCGCACGCGGCGAATGCTCTTCACGAGCTCCGGCGCGGTGTACGGCAGCCAGCCGCCGGAGCTCGAACGCGTCGCCGAAACGTATTCGGGCGCGCCCGATCCCACCGACCCCGGCACGGCGTACGGCCAAGGAAAACGGCTGTCGGAATTCGCGTGCGCGGCCTACGCGCGCGCCTACGGAATCGACGCCGTGATCGGGCGCCTGTTCGCGTTCGTCGGGCCCCACTTGCCGCTCGGCGCCGGGTTCGCGGCGGGCGACTTTATGCGCGACATCCTCGGCGGCGGGCCGATCCGCATCGGCGGTGACGGTACGACGATTCGCTCGTACCTCTATGCCGCGGATCTCGCGATCTGGCTGTGGACGCTGCTGCTGCGCGGCGAACGCGGCCGAGCGTACAACGTCGGTTCGGCCGAAGCGGTATCGATACGCCGGCTCGCGGAGCTCATGGCAGCCGAGCTCGCGCCCGGAACGGCGATCGAGGTCGAGCGAGGAGCGCTGCCCGGCGCCGCCGGCACGCGGTACGTTCCGTCGACCGATCGCGCCGAACGCGAGCTCGGCCTTCGCGTCCGCGTCGCGCTGCCCGACGCGCTGCGCCGCACGTACGATTTCTACCGCGGGGCGGGAGCGGCCGGCGGATGAATCTGCCGGGACGGGAGCGCCCGGGCGCGCTCACGAACGGCCGCGCCGTGTCCGCGACCCTCACGAGATATAGCGACCTGCTCGCCGAGTGGCTGGTGGAGCTGGGCTACACGCATTGTTTTTTTGTTGCCGGCGGCAACATCATGCATCTGCTCGACGCGCTGCGCGTGCGCGTGACCTGCGTGCCGGTCGTTCACGAAACCGCCGCCGGGATCGCCGCCGAGTACTTCAACGAAGCCGGCGGATCCGGGCGGGCGTTCGCGCTCGTCACGGCGGGCCCGGGGCTCACGAACATCGTGACCGCCGTCGCCGGCGCATGGCTGGAGAGCCGCGAGCTGCTCGTGATCGGCGGCCAAGTGAAATCCAGCGATCTCGCCACCGGCGGCATCCGCCAGCGCGGGATTCAAGAGATCGACGGCGTCGCGATCGTCGGCCCGATCTGCGCGCGCGCGGTGCGCGTCGAAGCGCCGCTTCCGCGCCGCGAGATCGAGCGGCACATCGCCGCGGGGACGACCGGGCGCAAGGGCCCGGTGTTCCTGGAGATCTGCCTCGACGCGCAAGGTGCTCCCGTGGATCGCTCGGCGTTCGACACGGAGCGAACGCCCGCGGGCGAAGCGGTTTCGGCGGCGGTGTCGGCCGCGCGATCGGCCGCGCCCGGTATCGCCGAGCTCGTGCGGCGCGCGAAGCGGCCCGTGCTGCTGATCGGCGGCGGCGTCTCGCGAACCGCGGCCGCACGGCTTCGGCCGCTGCTGCGCGACGCGAGCGTGGCCGTGATGGCGACCTGGAACGGGCTCGACCGCGTCGACGCGCGCGACCCCAACTACGCCGGTTCCCCCAACACGTGGGGACAACGCTCGGCAAACGTGCTGCTGCAGCAAGCCGACATGCTCGTCGCGCTGGGCTCGCGGCTCGGGCTGCAGCAAACAGGTTTCAACTACCGCGAATTCGCGCCGCTCGCGACGGTCGTGCACGTCGACATCGACGAAGCGGAGCTGCGCAAAGGCCACCCGCACGTCGAGCATGCCGTCGCCGGTGACGCCGATGCAATGCTCGCGGCGCTGCTCGCGAGCGATCTGGGCGAGCACGGCGAGTGGCTGGCGTTCTGCCGCGAGGTGCGCGACGCGCTGCCGCTCGCCGATCCCGCGAACCAGCACGATCCGCGCTACGTCGACCCGTTCGCGTTCAACCAGTCGATCTCGGCGTCGATGCGCGCCGACGACGTCGTGATCCCATGTTCGAGCGGCGGCGCGTTCACGTCCGCGATGCAGGCGTTCGACCAGCGCTGGGGCCAGACCATCATCACGAACAAAGGGCTCGCCGCGATGGGGTACGGTCTGTCGGGAGCGATCGGCGCCGCGTTCGCGTGGCCTCGCCGCCGTGTCGTGCTGTTCGAGGGCGACGGCGGCTTCTCGCAAAATCTGCAAGAGCTCGCGACCGTGGCCGTCAACGCGCTGCGGCTCAAGATGTTCATCGTCAGCAACGAGGGTTACGCATCGATTCGCATGACGCAGCGGAACTACTTCGGCGGAGCGTACGTCGGGTGCGACGTCGGATCCGGGCTCGGCTTCCCGCGCTGGGACCGCATCTTCGCGGCGTACGACATTCCGTATCTCGAGCTCGCGCCCGGCGGCGACACGCCGGAGTTCCGCGCGCTGTTCGATGCTCCGGGGCCGGCCGCGTTCGTCGTACCGGTCGATCCGGAGCAGACCTATTTCCCGAAGATCACCAGCCGCGTCACGGCGACCGGCTCGATGGAGTCGGCCCCGCTGCATCTCATGACACCCGACTTGGCCGACGACGTCGCGGCGCGGGTGATGCCGTACCTGCGTCAGAAGACGGCGAACACATGAACGCGACCGAACGCCAGATGGTCGAAATCCTGCGCCGCGGAGTCGACTGCTACGGCTACGTGTCCGTCAAAGCCGAGTTCGAGGCGGAGGGTACGCGCACCGACGAGCTGCTGCGCCTCGTCGAGATCGCGCGCGCCGCCAACCTTCAGCTCACCGCCAAGATCGGCGGTTGCGAGGCGATGCGCGACTTGCTCGAGTCCAAGCAGATCGGCGTGCAGTTCGTCGTCGCGCCGATGGTCGAGACCGCGTACGCGCTGTCCAAGTACATCGCCGCCAAAGACGTCGTCTACAGTGCGGACGAAGCGCAGGATACCGACTTCCTGTTCAACATGGAGACGATCACGGCGTACGAGAACCGCGCCTCGATCGTGGAACTCGCTGCCGGGCGGCCGGGCGCCGACGGCATCGTGTTCGGCCGGGTCGACTTCGTCGGTTCGCTCGGGCACAGCCGCGACAGCATCAACGACGACGAGGTCACCGATCGCGTGCTCGACGTGTCGGCGCGCTGCCTCGCAGCGGGGCTCGATCTCGTCGTCGGCGGCGGCGTGTCGCGCGACGCGATCCCCGCGCTGCGCCGCATTCGCGCGACGCACTTGACGCGCTTCGAAACCCGCAAGGTCGTGTTCGCCGCGTCCGCGCTCGACGAGCGCTCGATCGAGCAAGGGCTGCTCAACGCCGTTCATTTCGAGCTGCTGTGGCTGATCAACAAACGCGCCTACTACGGGGCGATCCACGGCGAGGACGACCGGCGCATCGAGATGCTCGAGCAGCGCTGGAACGTGCTCAATCAGCCGGTGGGCTGAGCGCGTGCGGCTCATCTCGATCGTCGTTCCGGCGTACAACGAATCGGCGTGCGTCGAGGAGCTCGCCGCTCGGCTGAGCGCGGTGTTCGCGCACCTCGCGCCCGCGTACGATTTCGAAGCGATCGTCGTCGAGAACGGATCCGCCGACGACACGTACGCCAAGCTGCTGGCGATTCGCGCACGCGACCCGCGCTTCAAGATCCTGCGGCTCTCGCGCAACTTCGGGGCGGAAGGCGCCGTGACCGCCGGGCTGCGCCGCGCGTCGGGCGACGCCGCCGTGATCATGTGCGCCGATCTCCAAGACCCGCCCGAGGTGATCCCGCGCTTCATCGAGCGCTGGGAGGAAGGCTACGAGAACGTCTACGGCGTCGTCACGCGCCGCAGCGACGAAGGCGTGGTGCGGCGCGCGGCGACCGCGGTGTTCTATTGGCTCATCGACAAGCTCAGCGATCATCCCGTGCCGCGCAACGTGAGCGATTTCCGGCTCGTCGACCGGCGCGCGTACGAGACGGTCAACGCGATGCGCGAGCGCAACCGCATGATGCGCACGATGTGGGGCTGGATCGGCTTCACGTCGGCGCCCGTGGAGCACGAGCGCGCGCCGCGCCACGGCGGCAAGTCGACCTATGCGTTCGCGCG
>JAXDMA010000319.1:0-11123 GCA_034666305.1 Vulcanimicrobiota bacterium | reverse complement strand
CATCAGCTCCGGATACGACCGGTTGTCCGGCCCTCACAGGCTGGCCACTGGGCGCCCGGGCCGCACCCACCTGCCATAGGCAGGTCTTCAACCCGGACCCAGACGTCCGTTGCGGTCTCGCCGCCTCAGCCCCCACCGCCCCGCGGGAGCAGATCCGCCTCCGCGCGCCGGAGCGCCGCGATCGCGCCGCCGGCGAGGTCCCACGGGCTCGCGCTCGCGGCTGCATCGAGGATCACCCACCCCCGGTGAGCGCGCGCGGCGACCGCCGCCGGATCGTCCGCCGGCGTGGCGAGCAAGGCCGGGAACCGGTCCTTGGGACCGGCCGCGCCGGCTTCGAGGGCCGCGTTCGGGCACGCCCGCAGCCAGGCGCTGTCGGCGTCCTTGAGCAGGTGGCGAAGCGCGCCGAAGTCCTCGGCGATCGTCCCGGGCGCCGTCACGACCACGACCGTCACGTTCGCCGCTTTCGCAGCCCGGCTCAGCACCTTGCCGACGCGGACGGTCTCGGCAAACGTCGCCGGCGGGACCTCGCCGGGGGCCGGGGCTGTGGTGCGGAGCACGGCGGCGCCGAAACCTCGGGCGACCGCGACGGCGCGGTCGATCGCAGCCGGGTCCGCGGCTGCGTCGAGCAAGCCGGGTGCGTCGATGCCGAACGGCACGATCCCCAGGTCGATCGCCACCTTGCGAAGCTGCGCGACGTATTCGTCGTCGAAGCGGGGAAAGTCCGACAGGGCGGACACCACGCCGTCCGCACCAAGCTCGGACGCGCAGCGCTCGACCCATTCGAGCTGCGTCAGCTCGCCGGCTTCGAGCGGCCGCCGGAACGTCGAACTCGAAACCGCTATGCGCATCGCCGCCGCTTTCACCGGGAGAACTCGTTGACCATCGTCGCACCCGCCGGATCCTCGAGCCCGTGAGCCCCCCGTTCCTTGGGCGGAGCTCGGAGGCACGCTGGTTGCGATGCTGGCAGCAGTTGGGATTGCGCGCATGCTCGGCGCTCTCGGCGTTCCGATTTGGGTCTGCTGGACGTTGTTCGGCGTCATTTTCCTCGCGCGGCTGACGCACGGCTGGATCACGACGCAGCGACCGCTCCCATCGAACGCCGTGCCGATGGCGGTGCGTCCTCCGCTCGACGCCGTGACGCTGGGTACGCTTTGGGGCGTGTGGCTGCGATGATGGATCGTCAGACGCTCGGCAATCTCGTGCCCCTCGCGGCCGTCGTGATCGCGCTGGCGGAGTACCTGTTCGACCATCACGTTCCGCGCTACACGAGCCCCACGTTCTGGGTCGCACTCGTCGCGACGGTCGCGCTGCTGCTGCTGGTGCAGGTGCTGCGCTTCACCGGGGCGCGCAAGCCGGTGACGGCGAAGCCCGACTACTCCGCGACGACGCTGATCCGGCGGCGCGTCGACTCCGACGACCGAGGCTGAAAACCGCATGCAACTGCTCGACCCCCAGGCGCTTGCCGCCGCCGATCCCGAGGTGCACGCCGCCATCGCGGACGAGGAGCGCCGCCAGCGCGACAACCTCGAGCTCATCGCCTCGGAGAACTACGCCAGCCGTGCCGTACGCGAAGCCACCGCGTCGGTGATGACCAACAAGTATGCTGAAGGATATCCGGGCAGGCGCTACTACGGCGGGTGCGAGTACGTCGACGTCGCGGAGACGCTCGCGATCGAGCGGCTGAAGAAGCTGTTCGGCGCCGAGCACGCCAACGTGCAGCCGCACGCCGGCGCGCAGGCGAACATGGCGGTGCTGATGGCGGTGCTCAAGCCGGGCGACACCGTGCTCGGCATGTCGCTCGCGATGGGCGGCCACCTCACGCACGGCACGAAGGTGTCGTTCAGCGGCAAGCTCTACAACGCGCTCGCGTACGGCGTGCGCAAAGACAACGAACTGATCGATTTCGATCAGGTGCGCGAGCTTGCGCGCGAGCACAAGCCGAAGCTCATCATCGCGGGCGCCAGCGCGTACCCGCGCACGATGGAGTACGCGCCGTTCCGCGAGATCGCGGACGAGATCGGCGCGGCGTTCATGGTCGACATGGCGCACATCGCGGGGCTCGTCGCGACGGGCCTGCACCCGTCGCCGGTGGGGATCGCCGACTTCGTCACCTCGACGACGCACAAGACGCTGCGCGGCCCGCGCGGCGGGCTGATCCTGTCGACGGCGCAGTACGCGCAGGCGGTGGACAAGAGCGTGTTCCCCGGCATCCAAGGCGGCCCGTTCATGCACTCCATCGCGGCCAAAGCGGTCGCATTCGGCGAAGCGCTCCAGCCGTCGTTCGCCGGCTATCAGCGCCAAGTGATCGTCAACGCGCGCGTGATGGGCGAAGAGCTGACGCGCGCGGGCGCGCGGCTCGTCGGCGGCGGCACCGACACGCACTTACTTCTCGTCGATCTCACGCCCAAGAACCTGACGGGCAAAGCGGTCGAAGCCTACCTCGACGAGATCCGCATCACGGTGAACAAGAACGCGATCCCGTACGATCCGCAGAAACCGGCGGTGACGAGCGGCATCCGCATCGGTTCGCCGGCGATCACGTCGCGCGGATTCGACGAAGCGGCTGCGCGCGAGGTCGGCAAGATCCTCGGCGAAGCGCTGAGCGACATCGAGACGGGTTCGAAGAAAGACTCGCTGCGCGCGCGCGTCGCGGAACTCACCTCGCACCACGACGTCCCGTAAACGGTTGTTGAGCGACGGCGTCCGGCTCGCCACCGAGCGGCTCATCCTCCGCGAGGCGGTCGACGACGATGCGCCGGCGCTGCTCGCGTATCACTTGCGCAACCAGGAGCGCTTCGCTCCGTGGGAGCCCAAGGCCGGGACCGAAGTGGCGCAGCATCGGCAATGGATTGCTTGGCGCCGCAAAGAGACCGATGCAGGCAACGCGTTGACACTGCTGGCGTTCGATCGTGCGGCGCCCGAAGCTCTTGTCGGGATCGTCAGCCTCGACGGGTTCACGCGCACGCCGCGGCGGACCGCGATGCTGAGCTATACGGTCGACGGTGCGTATGAGGGCAAAGGCTACGCGCGAGAAGCCTGCGAGGCGATGATCGCTTACGCGTTCGACGTACTGGACATCGAGGAGCTCAACGCGACGTACGACGTGGCCAACGCACGCAGCGGCGGGCTGCTCGCGCGGCTCGGCTTCACGGTCATCGCCTCCACGCCGGTGATCCCCGGCATGGAGCGGCTGATGCGAGCACAATCGCTCGCCGTGCGCGCGCGCGCATCGTGAACCTGCGGCTGGACACGCCGCGGCTCGTGCTGCGCGAGCCCGACGATTCCGACGCGCCGGCGCTGCTCGCGTACGCGTCACGCAACGAGTCGCGCTTCGCGCGCTGGGAACCCGAGAACGTCGACGACCTCGGACACCACCTGCGCTGGGTGCGGTGGCGCCGCGCGGAGAGTGCGGCGCAGCACGGCATCAGTCTGCTCGCCCTCGACCGCGCCGTACCGGGCGCGCTGGCCGGCGTCATCAACCTGTACGGAATCACCGGCAGCCCGACGTTCAGCGCCATGCTCGGCTACTCGCTGGACGGCGTATACGAAGGGAAGGGCTTCGCGCGTGAAGCCGTCGGCGCGGTGGTCGCGCACGCGTTCGGCACGCTCAACCTGCACCGCATCAGCGCGAACTACCATCCCGCGAACGAGCGCAGCGGCGTGCTGCTGCGCGGGCTCGGCTTCGTGGTCGAAGGCTACGCGCGCGACATGCTGTACTTGCGCGGCACATGGCGCGACCACATCCTGACATCGTTGACGAACCCAAACTGGAAACCGCCGGGCGCTGTTGAACGGGATCGGCGTGCCTGATTCGGCCCCGCAGATCGTCAACCACCCGGCCGTCGCCGACCGGCTCGCCCGCCTGCGCGACGCGTCCACGCCGACGCCCGTCTTTCGCCGGCTCGTCGAGGAGCTAGGCCAGCTGCTGGCTTACGAAGCGACGCGCGCGCTGCCGATGACCGAGATCGAGCTGCAGACTCCGGTGTCGCTCGCAAAGGTCCAGCGCATCGCGACGCGCCCGGTCGTGGCGCCCATCTTGCGCGCGGGCCTCGGCTTGCTGCCCGGCTTTCTCGCCGTCGTCGACGACGCGGTCGTCGCGCATCTCGGCTTCTACCGCGATCCCAAAACACTCGCGGCGATTCCGTATTACGCGAACCTTCCCGACGATCTCGCCAGCCGCGAGGTGTTCGTGCTGGATCCGATGCTCGCGACCGGACACTCCGGCTCGGCGGCGCTCGCGACGCTGGCGAAACGGGGCGCGACATCGCCGGGGGTCGTGTGCATCATCGCCGCGCCCGAAGGCATCGCGACGCTCGCGGCGGAGCACCCGGGCGTGCGCATCGTAACCGCCGCGGTTGACGAGCGTCTGAACGATCACGGTTACATCGTCCCCGGCCTGGGCGATGCCGGCGACCGAATGTTCGGCTCCACGAGCTCGGTCCCGGTGAGCGCACGCACGGAGTAGCTGCGCGCTAGCGCATCTGGCGCAACACCGAACCGCTGTCCCAGTAGGCCCGGAACTCGACGACCTTTCCGTCGCGTAGCCGGAAGAACTCCGCGAACAAGATCTCGACGGTGCGGTTCGACGCGGGCAGCTCGCCTTCGGGCGTGACGAACGGGCCCGTTTGCGTGCCGCGGCCTACATGCTCCGTCGCGATCCAATCGCCCGATTCCACGATCAGGCCCGGCGTGGCGGTCGAGTCCGGCATCGCGTCCGCGAAGGGCTTCACCCAGTCCATGAAGCCGGCGAAGCCTTGATACGTGCGACGCGTCCCCATGTCCGTCGTCACACAGTCATCCGCGAAGAGAGACGCGAGCAGCGGGATGTCCCGCGCGTTGAACGCGTCGTAGATGCGGCGCACGGTCTGTTCGTTGCGGCTCGGTTCAGGCAGCATAGACGTCACACTCCGTAAGCTAAGCATTGAACGACGTCCCGGCAGTTTTCGGGATGTGTACTGAAACGACCATCCGGTCCGACTATGCATCGGCTATACTCCGTGCGCGAGTCCGAGCCGCTCGGACTTCGAGATGAACCCGTTCGAGTCCGGCGCTAGGGGCGCGGCCTGCCGGGCGGCGAATAGTCCATCTGGACCAATGGAGGCTGGATTTTCCGAATGGGCGGGCGGGTCCGGCCGCAGGTGCACATTCTCAGGCTAGCGCCCATGCTCGGCATGGTGCGCTTTAGTAATTGGTGGACCCACAAGATCCCGCCGTTGCTGCTCGTCGTCTATGTCGAGCTGGTTCGGCGGCACGCATCGCTGGGTCAATCGGCGGGTGCGCTGTGCGTCCTCGTGTGCTGCGTTTCATGTGTCGCCGCGTACGGCCACGTCGTGAACGACTGGAGCGACATTGCCGACGACCGGCGAGCTGGAAAAGCCAACGCGATGCACGGCGTCAGCGTGGGCCGGCGGGCGGCGCTGTGCTTCGCGCTCGTCGTGGCTGGTTTCGCGGCTTTGGCGGCGTTCCCGGACGCCTGGCCCGCGCGCGTCGCGCTCGGACTGAACTACATGTGGCCCACGCTCTATTCCATGCCGCGCGTCCGGCTCAAGGAGCGAGGGCTTCTGGGAGTTCTCAGCGACGCGGCGGGCTCCCACATCACGCCGACGCTCTTCGCCTTCGCCGTCGTCAACGTGTTCGTCCCTGCTCCCGTAGACGTCGTCGTCCTTTCGGCGGTGGTGCTGTGGGCGACGGCCCTCGGGATCAAAGGCATACTCAACCACCAGATGGCGGACAGAGCGAACGATGAGATCGCGGGCGTCGTGACGTTCGCCGGCGCGTTCGATGTCAGCCGCTTGTCCGCGGTCTTGACCAGATACAATCTTTGCGTCGAGCTGTCCGTCAGCGTCTTTTTGACAGTCGCCGTCGCCGGGTTCGTGCCGCTCGCCGTCGTGGCTCTCGGAGCGTACCTCATCTTGGAGTGCACGAAGTACGCTCTGGGCTTCGAGTTCGCGCTCAGCAGCGATGCGCGGTTGCGCCGCGCCAGCGTGCCGTTTGCCAACGAGATGTTCTACACGCTGTGGCTCCCGCTCGCCGCCGCCGTTCAGCTCGCGCTGCAGGGCGTCGTGTTCTCGTGGTTGCCCCTTCTTCATGCCGTGCTTTTCCGGGAGCAACTGGCCGTGCTGTTCGCCGATTCGCGTGCACTGTGCAACGCGCTCAGAGCGCGTTTTCTCCCGCCGCGGCCGAGAGACATACGCCAGTGACGGCCGGGGTCGAACCCGCGTGAAGGTCGTTCACATCGGTGATTCGGAATTCGGCGGCGGCGCGGCTCATGCGATGTCGCGACTGCATGGTGCGCTGCGACGGCTGGGCGTGGATTCGAACGTACTCGTTCGGAACGGTTCCGCGCCCGGAGCGCATGCCGAAGCGCTAGCGACGCGCGGCGCCGGGGACGAGTATTTCCCGGCGGTTCGCGACGCCGTCGTGCGCCAATATGTCGAATTGAACCGCACGGCGATTTCAAACACGCATTTTTCGCTGCACATCGACGGGACCGACCTCTCAGGCTTGCCGCTCGTGGCGTCGTCCGACATCGTGCACCTGCACTGGACCGCGTCGTTTCAAACACCCGCCGATGTCCGGGCGCTTTTCGTTGCCAAACCGGTCGTTTGGACGCTGCACGATCTCGAGCCGCTCACCGGCGGCTGCCATTTTCCGGCCGGCTGCGCGGGATACGTCGACGATTGTGCGGGCTGCCCTCAGCTCGTACGCGATCCGTTCCACGTGACCGCGACGACGTTGCACGCCAAGCAGACGCTCTGGGAGGGCTGTCGACCAACGTTCGTCGCACCCTCGCGGTACGTGGCGGAGTGCGCGCGCAGCAGCGCCGTCGCACGGCACGCGGGGGCTTCGATCGTTCACATTCCGGGCGGCATCGACATCGAGATGTTCCGTCCACGATCGAAGGCGGATGCCCGGCGCGCGCTGGGGATACCGGAGGATGGAACGTACGTCCTGTGCGGTTCGAATTACAACGCGGAGAAACGCAAAGGGCTGGACGCTCTCGGGCGCATGGTGGCGGCCGCGAAGGCTCGTTCGCGCATTGATTCTTCAACGCTCAGGATCCTGACCGTCGGCGAGCCGAAACTCGATCCGCAGGACTTCGATGGTACCGAGGTCATCCAACTCGGCCGCGCTTCCGCAACCGTGATGCCTGTCGTCTATGCGGCGGCCGACCTTTTCCTCCATCCGGCGGTCGAGGACAATTTCCCGTGCATGATTTTGGAATCGCTGAGCTGCGGAACGCCGGCGCTCGCGTTCGATATCGGCGGCGTCGCCGACCTCGTCCGTGACGAGGAGTGCGGCCGCCTCGTCGCGGCGGGTGACGAGCTTGCGATGGCGGCCGCCTTGTCGTCGCTTCTCGACGACCGCGATCGTCTTGTGCGCATGGGGGCACACGCGCGCGCGCGCGTCGAAGCGCACTTCAGCGACGTCTCGATCGCCCGGCGGCATGCCGAGCTCTACGCCGACGTTCTCGAGGAGCGTGCCGCGTCGCCGTCGATCTCGGCGCTGGCGCAACAATCCGGGATCGAGAAGATATTCCCACGGTGGTCCAACGCGTGTCTTGTCGACGAGCTTGCGTTCGCTCGCGAGCGCGCTGCGCTCTTAGTGGAAGGCGCGCGCTCGAGATCGCAGCGCATCGCAGCGCTCGAACGCGAAACCGCGGCGCTTGCGGGGAGCTTGGCCGAACAATCGCCCCAAATGGCGGAAAAAGAAGCCGAGCTCACCGCGGTTCATCAGGTGGCTGAGGATCGCAGAGCTCTGACGGAGCAGCTCCACGCGGCCCTCGCCGGCATGGAAGCAATGGCGACGAACCTTCGAGCCACGATCGGCGAACAACATGTCGAGATCGAAATGGTGCATCGCGTTGCCGACGAGCGGCGAATGCTCCTCGAGGATCTGCACCGCGCGGCTGCGCTGACCTCGGCGGAACAATCACGGCAGATTCACGAGAAAGAAGCCGAGCTGCTTGCGATCCGCGTGGTGGCCGAGCAGCGCAAGGCCTTGGCGGAGCGGCTCCATGCTTCGGCTGCGAGGATGGAAGCAGCGGCGGCAAACTTGCAGCGGGAAGTGGGCGTGCGCGACGAGCTGCTCGCGAGGCTGAAGGCGACGATCGCGGAACAGCGTGCCGAAATCGAGCTCGTGCATGCCGTCGCCGCGGAACGACGGGCGCTCATCGAGGAATTGCATCGCGCGGTCGAGGAGCGCAAGCTGTCGGCCGACACACTTCACGCATTAGCGGCGATGAGCGTCTGAGCATGAGCGGGCAGCTGGTAAGCCACGCCGCGGCGCGGTTGGAGGCTGGCGTCGCGAAGGCCGCGTCGTTCCTGCGCGAACGTCTGCGGTCCGGCGCGTACGGACTGGCGTGCATCGGGGGCGACGGGTTGCCGCGCGTCTCCGACGACAAAGGCCACGTGTTCGTCGCGGCGTTCATCGCGGAAGCGATGACCGGGCTCTTCGACGAGATCGACCGGACGATTGTGTTAGTCCGAATCCTCTCCGAGGAGAACGGCGGCCAGTGGGGCTTCGCGCCGCCGATGTCGTTCCACGACGATGCGTACCGCGTGTTCCACGTCGACGCCGACGACACGGCGTACGTCCTTCGCACGTTGCGGCGGCTGGGCGCGAACCGCAATCCCGAATGTCTCGCGCAATTTTACCGCGAGCCCGAGCGGCTGTTCGCCACGTTCGACGCGCCCGGTGCCACGGCGCTGACGGCGGAGCCGTCGCCGCAGCATAATCTCCTCGCGCACCCGGACGTGAACGCGAACGTGTTCCTCGCGCTGCGCGGGACGCACCTCGAAGCGCTCGTCGATTACGAGCTGCTGTTACGAACGCAGGACGCGAGCGGCTACTGGCGATCGTACTTCTACCCGAGCCTGCTGTTCGGCACGCTGCTCGCGCTCGACGCGATGTACGGCAACCCCGCGTTGCACGGCATCCCAGCGTTCGCGGACGCCACCGCGCGCGCGCTCGCGTTCGTCGCCGGCGCGCAGAGCGCCGACGGGTCGTGGGGCACCGCAGGCGATCCGTACGAAACCGCGCTCGCCGTCGCCGCGCTCGCCGGCCGTGACGAGCACGATGCGGCGATGCAGCGCGGCGTCGAATACCTGCTCTCGACGATGGCGGCGGACGGTTCCTGGACCTCGGAAGCGTGCGTGTGGGAGTTCCACGCCGGCGAGACCGACGTGTGGCGCGCCTACGACCGGCACCGCGCGTACGTCACCGCGCGCTGCATGACCGCACTCCGACGGGGCGCAGGCCAAATAGCAACTGCCCCGTGAAATAGAGGCCAGCGTGGCTGAAGCAAGAGACGGGACGCGGCCCGGGTGGGACGAGTATTTCATGGAAATCGCGCGGACCGTTGCGACGCGGGCGACCTGTCCGCGAGCGAGCGTGGGGGCCGTGCTGACCCGGGAGCGCCGCATCCTCACGACCGGGTACAACGGGGCCCCGCGCGGGGTGTCGCACTGCAGCGAGGCCGGCTGCATCCTCATCGACGGGCACTGCCTGCGGGCCACGCACGCCGAGGCCAACGCGATCGTCCAAGGCGCCTTGCACGGCGTGAGCCTCCAGGGGGCGACCGCCTACTGCACGCACCAGCCGTGCGCGGGCTGCTCCAAGCTGCTCATCAGCGCGGGCATCGTGCGCATCGTGTACGCGGACGCCTATCCGGACCCGGTGTCCACGCTGCTGCTCGGCGAGGCGGGCGTCGCGCTCGAGCAGTACGTTCGCGACCCGGTGCGAGCGCCGGCGTGAGCCCGCTCGTCGTCGTCGCCGCGGCGCTGATCGCGTGCGTAACCGCGCTGGTGACCACGCCGTACGTGCGCAAGCTCGCGCTCAACGTCGGGATGCTGGATGCTACCGGCGAGCGGCGCATGCACGATCAGCCCAAGCCGCGCATCGGCGGGATCGCGGTGTATCTCGGCTTCGCGTTCGCGCTGTTCTCGGCGATCGGTTACCTCATCAAGACCGGGTATTTCGCTGCGCCCGTGCACCTGCCCGAAAACCTCGCGATACTCCACGACGTCATCGGGCTGATCTTCGGCGGCACGTTGATCCTCATGGTCGGCATCTGGGACGACGTGATGGGGATGTCGCCGCGCGCAAAGCTCGGTGCGCAGTGCGTCGTCGCGGCGATGTCGATGCTCTACGGCTTCGTCATACCCGAGTTCATCACGAACCCGCTGCACCCGCACGGCCCGCCGCTTTACATCCACACGTGGCTCTCGGTCGTGCTGACGATGGTATGGTACGTCGGGATGATGAACGCGATCAACTTCATCGACGGGCTCGACGGGCTCTTGTCCGGACTCACGGTGATCTCCGCGCTGTCGCTCATCGTGATCGACTTCAACCGCGGTCACGCGGAGATCGCGCTCGTCCTCGCGGCCCTCGCCGGCGGCGCGCTCGGATTTCTGCGCTATAACTGGAATCCGGCAAAGATCATCTTGGGCGACTCGGGCGCGCTTTTCATCGGGTACGTGTTCGCGACCGTTTCGATCATCGGGGTGAGCAAGACGGCGTTCGCGATCTCGCTGCTGGTGCCGCTGGTCGTGCTTGCGCTACCGGTGCTCGACACCGTCGTCACGATCGTGCGCCGCACCACGGCCGGCAAGAAGTTCTACGAAGCCGACCGCGGGCATTTCCACCACCAGCTGATCTTCCGTTTCGGCCTCAACGTTCGCCAAGCCGTGCTGCTGATCTACTTCGTGTGCGTGGTGCTCGGCGTGATCGCACTCGTGCTGACCGGGGGCGTCGGGTCGCTCAAGCTCGCGCTGAACCCGTGAGCACCGCACCGCTGCGCGTCATGGCCGTGATGGGCACGCGCCCCGACACCATCAAGATGGCGCCCGTCGTGCACGCGCTGCGGGCCGCGCGGCCGGACGTCGAGCCGATCGTGTGCGTCACCGCGCAGCACCGCGAGATGCTCGACGAAGTGCTGCACCTGTTCGGCATCGCGCCCGACATCGATCTCGACATCATGACCAAAGCGCAATCGCTCACCGACATCACGACGCGCGTGCTGATCGGGATGGAGCGCGCGCTCGAGCAAGCGCGGCCCGACGTCGTGCTGGTGCACGGCGACACCACCACGTCGAGCGCCGCGGCGCTGGCGGCGTTCT
>JAXDMA010000318.1:0-6648 GCA_034666305.1 Vulcanimicrobiota bacterium | reverse complement strand
CACCACCGGCGCAACCGCGTGCGATGCGGCGCGCCTTCTGCGTTCGGCGGGCGTCGACGTCCGCGGAATCGTCGTCGTGGCGCGCAGCGGAAGCTGAGGTTACGGTGCCCGAGCTAGCTCACATGGTCTTCCGGAAACCCCCGAGGGACACCGATCGAATCCCGCCTAGCGGGTGCAGCTGCATGAAGCGGAGCACCAGAGGTGAGCCGTCGGTGATCGGCCGGTCGTCGGCGTCGAGTCCGTACAATGTTCCGCGTGTCCACGTGTGGCCGTCGAGCGAGTACTCGCGTTCGTCCTTCATGCCGCGGAGATATGCAAAATGCCGGCTGCCGGCGATGATCCCGTTCGCGCACGCAAAATAGGGCCTCGGCGGGAAGCGGCTGCTGATCGACATCATGCTGATCGACAACGACTGGTCGGGGCAATGGGGATCGTAGCTCTCGAACAACAGGCGATCGTCGTCGAGAAAAGCGACCGCATGGAGATTCTGGGTAGCCGCGTTCGGCACGCGGCGCATCGCGACGCGCCGGCCGTTCGTCCGATACACGTAGAGCACCGCCGTCGCATGAATGCCCTGAAAGCAGACGTAATACGATCCGGACGGGTTGAGCGCGTACGTCCATGGATAATCGCACGGGGCGACCGGCGCGCCGGGGACGTCGAAGGAGAGTCCGCCACCCGGTTTGCCGAGGAGGCGCAAGCGCTGCGGAGAGTTTCGGGCAGCGACGACGATGTCGGGCGACACGCCGAGCTCCTGCAAGGAGCGATCGAACGCGAACGTAGCCGTCGGCCGGCTCGGGTCGGTCCATCCATCCACAAAGTACACGGGGGACACCCGGCTCGCGCCCTGCAGGAAGATCAGGCACAGCGCGAGGGCCGGGACGGCGGTCACCAATCGTCTCATGCGATCCCCTTCAATACTAGCGAAGATTCTCGATTCCGGGCATGATCCACCCGCTGCGGAACCAACCTCACCCGGCTTGGGTCAGTGACCAGCATGAAAGCAGTCTGGAACGGCGCCGTCCTCGCCGAAAGCAACAGCACCGAAGTCGTCGAGGGAAACCAGTATTTTCCGCCCGACGCCGTCGACAAGCAATATTTCACGCCGTCCGACACGCAGTCGGTGTGCCCGTGGAAGGGCACCGCGAGCTATTATACGGTCGAGGTGAACGGTAAGCGCAATCCGGACGCCGCGTGGTACTACCCGCAGACGAAGGACGCGGCGAAGAACATCGAAGGCTTCGTCGCGTTCTGGAAGGGCGTCGAGGTCACGCCGTAGACCGCGACCGCAGCTACCTCGCGCGCGCCGTCGAGCTCGCGTCGCGCGCAGTTGCCGACGCCGCACCGAATCCGCCGGTGGGCTGCGTCGTCGTGCGCGACGGAGTGACGCTTGGCGAGGGGTGGCACCATCTGGCGGGCGAGCCGCACGCTGAGGTGGAGGCGTTGCGCGATGCGCGCGCGCGCGGGAACGACGTCCGCGGCGCGACCGCGTACGTGTCGCTCGAGCCGTGCAATCACCACGGGCGCACGCCGCCGTGCAGCGAAGCGCTCATCGCGGCGGGAATCGTGCGTGTCGCGATCGGCACGCTCGATCCGAACCCAAAGACCGCGCAAGGTGGCTTGCGCCGGTTGCGTGACGCCGGCGTCGCGGTCGACGTCGCGGACGACCCCGCCGCTCGCGCGCTCATCGAGCGTTTCCGTTGGACGATCGCGCACGACTGTCCGTACGTCACGCTCAAGATGGCGGCGTCGCTCGACGGCTACGTCGCGTCGCGCCCCGGCGAGCAGCAGTGGTTGACGGGCGCGCTCGCGCGCGAACGCGTCCGCGATTTGCGGATCGAGCACGACGCGGTGATGGTCGGCGCCGGGACCATTCGCGTCGACGACCCGCTGCTGACGGTGCGGCCGCACGCGACGCGGCGCAAGCCCTATGCGCGCGTGGTGGTCTGCGAAACCGATGCGATTCCGGCGAACAGCCGCGTGCTCGCGCCGCCGGCGGACGCGCCGGCCGGCGCATACCGCCCCACCGTCGTGCTGGCGCCGCGTGGAGCGCAGACCGCGTTCGCGGCGCTCGAGCCCCTCGCCGACGTCGCGTACGCGGGCGCGGCGGACGCGATGCAGCTCGACTTGGTGGCCGCACTGCGCGCCCTGCGCGAGCGCGGCGTGACGACGGTGCTCTGCGAGGGTGGTCCCACGCTTGCCGGCCGGCTCCTCGCCGCGGGCGTCGTTCAGCGCGTCCTCTGGTTCGTCGCTCCGGCCTTTTTACGTGCGGATTCGGCGGTGCCGGCCCTCGCGGGCGCCGATCTGAGCGGACGAAACGGGTGGCGCTTCGACCGCATCGAACGCGTGGGCGACGACATGCTGCTCTCCGCCGATCTCACCACGTGTTCTCCGGTCTGATCCTGCACGACGGCCGCGTCGCCTCAGTCGAAGGCGACGCGCGGCGCGGCGCGACGCTGGTCGTTGAGGCGGCCGGCGCGATTGCGGACGGTGTCGCGATCGGGGACTCCATCGCGATCAACGGCGCCTGCCTCACGGTAGTGGGATTCGACGCGCGCACCGTGCGATTCGACGTGGTCCCGGAAACGGTCGTGCGCACGGGATTCGACCGGCTGCGCGCCGGCGAGCGGGTCAACGTCGAGCTCTCGCTGCGCGTGGGCGACCGAATCGGCGGACACTTCGTGTACGGCCACGTCGACGGCACCGCGTCGATTCTGGCGAAGGAGGCGGAGGGCCAGGGTTTCCGCCTGCATGTCGTGCTGCCCGATGCGCTTGGGCCGTACATCGTCGAGAAGGGTTACGTCGCCGTCGACGGCGTGAGCCTCACGGTCGCTTCGGCGGATCGCGAGCGTTTCACGATCGCACTGATCCCCGAGACCGCGCGACGCACGACGCTCGGCACGAAAGGCCCCGGCGACCGCGTCAACCTGGAGATCGATCCGGTCGCGCGCTACGCGCAGGGCGCCGTCGCCGCGTACACGCAGCAGCGCGACTCGGCCCCGACCGCCGACGAAGTCGCCTGGGCGTACGAGATCTGATCGTGCCGAACGGCACGCCGGCACCGATTCGCGTCGGGCCCGAGGTGCGCGAGCGCGTGCGCTGGCGCGACGTCGACGCGATGGGCGTCGTGCACTACGCGAACTACTTGCGCTTCATGGAAGCGGCTGAAAGCGAGTTCTTCCGCGCGCTCGGCTTTGCGTACGACGTGATCGCCGAGGAGCTGGGCGTGTGGATCGCCCGCGTCCACCTCGAGTGCGACTACCGTGCACCCGCGAAGCTCGACGATGAGATCACGTGCCGCGCGGAGCTGCGAAAGGTGGGCGGCTCTTCGATGACGTTCACGTTTCCCGTCGAACGCGGGGACGGCGCCCGCCTCATCGACGGATCGCTCGTCCTCGCCGCGCTCGACCGCACGACGCTGCGCGCAACGCGAATCCCGCCACGGCTCGCCGAAGCGCTACGCGCCGCGTAATCGCCGGGCGCGGGCGACCGCGTGCTCCGCGAGCCGCAGCAGAGCGCGAGCATCATCCAGCATCGCCGCACCTTCGACCGTCAGCGCGACGCTGCGACGAGTGCGTACGAACAGTTCGACGCCGATGTCGTGCTCGAGACCTTTGATGACGCGGCTCAGCGGCGACTGCGCCATCACGAGGCGTTCGGCGGCGCGCCGAAAGTTCAACTCTTCGGCGACGATGACGAACGCGCGGAGCCGCCGAAGTTCTGGGAACGCGGGAGCCGCGGCGACTCGCTCGGCAGCGGTCAAGAAAACGTCGTCTGCTCGGCGTCGTAGCCGTGGTGAAGCAGCAGCGCGCGGATTACGGCTTCGGTATGAATCCGTGACGTCAAGCGGTGCTGCCGCGTCACCTCGTCGATCGAGCTTCCCATGAGAAAATCTAGCAGCGCGAAGACGCCGGTGGAATCGGCATGTTCGAGCGATGCGCTAGATGCAGAGCGGCTCGACGTCGACTGCAATGGATCCCGCGCTGTTTGCGGTGACGGTCGCTGGGGCGGTGCTTGCCGGCGGCGCGGTCGCCGGTGAGACAACGAGAAACAAGACGCTGAGTAGCGTAGTGAGCATCGGCGGCTTCCTCTTTGGTGAGTGTGCCGCCTGACGATATGCGAGCCGTGCGGAACGGCTCGGATCAAGATTGACTATGCGCGCCGTCGGCGCGCGTCTAGCTCAGCAGACCGCGTTCCCGAGCGATCGCCACCGCTTCCGCGGAGCGCGATGCGTCGAGCTTACCGAGGATCGAGCGCGTGTGGTTGTACACTGTGTTGACGCTGCGCTGTGTCTCTTGTGCGATTCTTCCGGCCGTCCAGCCGCGTCCAAGAAGATGCAGCACCTCGACTTCCGCACTCGTCAACCCCGCGGGCGGTTCGAGACCGCGCCGTAACGTGAACGCGTGTGCAAAAACGCGGCCGATGCCGCGTAACGCGCGCGGCGACTTGTCCAGCGCGTTCGAGCGCATGAGCGCGGGGAGCCGGTCCTCGCCCTCGCCGTTGCGCGACTCTTGGGCCGCGACCGTCCGCGTTGCGCGCACGTCGTCACCGAGCAGCACGCATGCGACGGCCACCGCCGCGCGCGCCAGCCTTCGATAGCGCCGCTCGTATGCGGGATCGGCGGGCCGCGCGCGGCCCAAGCGCGTGATGGCTGCGCGGAGGCTGGACCGGGCCGCGCCGGCGTCGGCGGCCGCGGCCTCGGCGACCGCGATGAGGGCGGTGCACAGCGCCCACTCGCCGCGACTGCGCCCGGGCGTGTCGCGCGCAACCTGAAGCAGCGTTCGCATCGCGGTCAAATCCGAGAAGCCTCGCACCACCGCGTGGGAGAGCGCGAGCGGGAATCGCTCCGCATATTGCTGCGGGAGAAGGCGCGCGCGAATGACGCGTTCGAGGGACGCGATGCGTGCGGCGTCGGCAAACTGCACGGCAAGCTCGTATTCGGCGGCGAGCGCCGCGTGCACGAACGAGTCGTCTTGCGTCTTCGCTGCCGCGGCGTGCCACAGGCGCGCGTACCGATCGGCTTCTTCTGCATCGCCGGTGACGTCGTGGTGGAAGCTGTACGCGATCGAGTAGCCGGCGGCCGCCGCGCGCCACGCTTGCAGCGAGGAGCAGAGCTGCGCGCTCGCGAGGGCGAGGTCGACCGCACGCTCGTGTTCGTCCAGGTAGTACGCCGTGCGCGCCAAGCGTTGCAGCACGCGAAATCGAATAACGTCGTCGCCTTCGTCGGTGAGCGCACGCTCCGCCGCGGCGGCGTATTTCCGCGCGGCGGCACGATCGCCGGCATCCGCCGCCGCCAAGGCGCGAAACGCCTGAGCCGAAGCGATCCAGCCTGCCGCCGCGAGCACGTCGGCGAGCGACAGCACCGACTCGTTGTCATGCCGCATGACGAGGATCGGAGCGAGCGTGTCCGCGACCGCACCGGCATCGGCTCCGGAGAGCGCGCGGAGCCGGCGGCGCAGGATTCGTACCGCACCGTCGACGTCGCCGTCGTACTGCGCGATGATCGCGTCGAGCAGGGCACGCTCGGCAGAACCCGGTGCGCAGCCCGCGGCCGCTCGCCGGAGATCCTCGCGAGTCCCTACCGCCGCCAAGTGGTACGCATCGAGCATCACGGTGTCGCAGCGTATTCGGACCGTTCCAGTCTTACTCCACCTTGCGATGGACGGGGACTTTTTGTCTAGGCTTCGTCGGAGGCGAGAATCGTGTAGACGTCTTTGCGAGCTTTGTCGACGATCTCGCGGACGCGTGCGAGGGTAGCGTCGTCCGTGTGGCGCGCGTTCCAGACCGCCGCCACGAACTTCATCACCGATTCGCGCAGCTTGTGCCGTACGTCGGGCGCTTCGTCGGCCTCGCCGTCGTCGTCGGGGTCGGTCGCGCGGCCGGCGAGGAGCGCGCGACCGGAGTCCGTGATCGTGTAGATGCGTTTGCCGTCGACCTGGTCGGAGGTGACGAAACCGCCGTCTTCGAGCAGCTGCAGCGTGGGATATACCGACCCCGCGCTCGGGCGAACGCCCCGCCGCTCCTCGATCCCCTTGATGATGTCGTAGCCGTGCCGCGGCCCTTCGGCGAGCAGCTCGAGCACGAGATACTTCACGTCCCCGCGCCGGGCGCGCGGCGACCAGCCGCCGGCCTTCCAGCCGCCCCACTCCTTGCTGTAGCCCAGTCCCCAGATGCGGGGGCCACCGTGGCCGCCGCCGTGCCGGTGCCGGAAGAACGCTCGGCCGATATCATGCATCATGTCGCGATATTAAAAGATATATCGCGATAAGTCAAGTCGGCGGGACGGGCCCACCCGTTGCCGCGCCGTATACACGAGGAATGGAAAGCTTGCTGCTCGCGCTTGGGATCGGGTTCGTCTCGGGGCTCCGAGCGTTCACCTCGCTGGCGGCGCTCGCGTTGTCGCGGGGCATCGGAATCTGGGGAATCGTCCTGGGCGTGGCGGCGCTCGGCGAGTACGCCGCGGACGCCTCCCCAAAGATTCCGTCCCGCACGGCGTTCCCATCCATCGTCATCCGGCCGCTCAGCGGCGCGGTCGCGGGCTGGTACGTCACGGCGTGGCACGGCGGGTCGCCGGTCACGGGGGCGATCGCCGGAGCCGTCGGCGCCTTGCTCGGCACGTACGGCGGTCACGCCGCACGCGCCGCCGCG
>JAXDMA010000317.1:0-4292 GCA_034666305.1 Vulcanimicrobiota bacterium | reverse complement strand
TGCTTGCGGCCGTGGTCGGTGAGCGCGTCGTACTCGCGCTCCTCGCGCTTGAAGCGCTCGAACCCGGCGCGGCCGGCAGCGTCGGCCGCCGCGCCGAACGCGAAGTAGTCCGGCGCGTCGAGCGTGCTCGAGGCGTTGAGCGCGTCGCGCACGGCTTCGGCGATGCGAACGTGGCCGGCCTCGTGGTGGTAGATCGCGAGACGCAGCGCGTTCGCACGCTCGCGATCGCTCGCGGTCATTCCCTTCCATGCGATCGATCTCGGCAAGGTGATCGCGACGTCGCCCAGTGAGAACACGACGCGGCCGGCATACTTACCCGCGCGCGGCTTGCCCGCGATCAGGTAACGGAAGTCGAACGTGGCGGAGCCTGGTTCCGCGACGCCCGCGAACACGTCGCGGCACGAGTCCGCCGTCACGTCGTAGGCCACGATGCGCGCGTGCACGCGCTGCACGACCTCGTCGTCGCTCCCGGCGGCAAGCGCTGTCGCGACCAGCGCGGCGGCGACGAGCACTTTCATCACGGCGGCGCGGGTGACGGTGAGGCCGGCGGGCGCGGTGTCGGCGCAGGACCGCGCGCCGCCGGGAACCCGAGCGCGCTGCGCGTCGCTTCCGCGGAGAACTCGGCGTCTTGAACGCGTGCCGCTGCGACGGGATCCGCGCCGTGCGCATCGTACCGAGTGCGCGCTGCGACGACGGATGCAATCGCGGACTCGAGCGGAACGGTGCTTGCACCTTTGTCGTCCGGGTAGTGCGCGTTGGATGCGAACACGATCGCGAGGTCGGTCCCAGGGTCGATCCACACGCTCGTGCCCGACGAGCCCGTGTGGCCGAAGCCGCCGCGCGGCAGCACCTCGCCGCGGTTGCGCGAGAAGACGCTGTCCAGGTCCCAGCCGAGCGCGCGCACCTGGCCGTCACCGATATAGCGCGGCGCCGTCATCGCGCGCACCGTTTGCGGAGCGATCGGAAAACCAGGCGCCGGCAGATCGCGCGCCGCGCGCAGGTAGGCCACCGCGAGCTTCGCGACGTCGTCTGCGGTCGCGAGCAAACCGGCATGGCCGTTCACGCCCGGCACCGTGCCGAACTGCTTGCGCAGCAGCGCTTCATTTTCACCGCGGAGCTGGGGTGCCAGCCGCGCGCGGTGCGCGGCGTCTATCGTCACGTCGAACGCGGAGTCCGTCATGGCGAGGGGCGCGAACAGCTCGTCGCGTGCGAACTGTTCGTACGGCTTCCCGCTCGCGCGCGTGATCACTTCGGTCAATACGATGAAGGCAAGGTTGCTGTATTCGTTCCCGGAACCGGGCGCGAAGCGCAGCGGGGCCTCATAGGCATGGCGCAGGATCGTCGCGCGATCGGTGCCGTAGTCGGACTCCTTGAACGAGGGCGGCATCCCCGCCGTGTGCGTGAGCAACTCCGCAAGGGTGACGTTGTGTTTGCCGTTCGCGGCGAACTCCGGGATCCAGCGCGCGACGCGGTCCGACGTGCGCAGCACGCCGCGTTGCACCAGCACCATGACGGCGGTGGCGGTGATCGCCGCCTTCGTCACCGACGCGAACTCGTAGATCGTCGACGCGTCGTTGGGGATCGTGCGCGGCTCGTACGTGCGCGCGCCGTACGCCTTGCGGTAGAGAACGCGCTTTGACGACGCGATCACGACGACGGCGCCGGGGAAGTCGCCGGCCCTGATGCCCGCCTCGACCAGCGCGTCGATCGTCGCGGTCGCGCCGGCCGGTAAAGTCGTCGCGATCGCGAGGCGCGGCGCGTCCTCGCGCGTGGCGGCGGCGACGGGAACGACGGAAGCAAAAACGGCGGCGGAGCAAACGGCGGCGAGGAGACGGCGCACGTCCTGGTGTAGCGCGGGACGTGCGATCGTTCCTCGTCGCGGCGTTTCTCCTCGCGACAGCCTCTGCCGGCTCGGCCGCGCCCGCGCTGGTGCCGGCTCCGGCCGAGATCGCGAGCGCCGCTTGCGGCGTCGAAAAGTCGCTCGCGCGGCCGCTGCGTTTCGAGCAGGGCATCGACCCCGGGGGCTTCGAGCTTCTGCGCGAGCGCTGGAGGCTGCTCGGGCTCCCCGCGCCGGTGCTCGTGCGCTATGGATCGCCGAGCGCCGATGTGATCGGCCGGCAACATGTCGACTTGAATGCTTCGAAATTCGTGGTCGACACGTACGTGCTGCAAACGGACCGTCGACAAATTTTGATCGGCGGACAGACCGATGCGCATACCGGCGAGGCGGAGTTCGATGCGTTGATGACCCTAGCGCAGCTGCCCGAACGGCGCGGGTCACGCTGGGTGCTGCCGTGCGTGCACATCAAGGACGCGCCGTCGATGCGGTGGCGGATCGTCTCCGACGACGTGTCGCGCGGGCCGTTTCCGACGATGGACTACGCGAAGGAGCGCATTCGCACGCTCGCGTCGCTGAAGATCAACGGCTGGTCGCCGTACATGGAGCAGGTGTTCGCCGATCCGCGGCATCCGTTCGTCGCGTGGCCGAACGAATGGTCGTCCGCGCAGCTCCACGAGCTCGCGGCGTATGCGCGCCGGTTTCACGTAGCGCTGATCCCCGAGCAGCAGACGTTCGCGCACATGCACGAGTCGCTCAAATGGGAGCAGCTCGCGCCGCTCGCTGAACTGCCGCACGGCTATCTTCTCGCGCAGAGCGATCCTGCGACGTATGCGTACCTCGAGCCGCTCGTGAAAGGCGTGGTCGTGGCGACGCGTCCGGTGCCGTTCGTGCACGTCGGCGCCGACGAGCCGATCGATCTGGGCCGTGGGCGCACGCCGCGCACGCCGCAGGTGTTCGCGGACCACGTCAAGCGCGTCGCAGCGTTCGTCGCGGGCAGCGGCGCGCGGCCGATGATCTGGGACGACGCGATCCAGCAGGACCGGTCCATCCTCGGGCTCTTGCCGAAGGACGTCGTGGTCGTCACGTTCCACTACGGCGTCGAGAAGACGTACAAGCCGTACATCGACACCATCGCGAACGCGGGGTTCGACCAGATGATTTCGCCCGGCGCCGCGAACTGGAACGAGATCTATCCCGATCTTGCGACGTCGTACGCGAACGTGGCGCGCTTCGCCGGCGAGGCGAAGGGTGCGAACGGCATGCTGGGCATGTTCATGACGGTGTGGCACGACGACGGCGAGACGTTGTTCGAAGCGACGTGGCCTTCCGTCGCATACGCGGCCGCGACGGCGTGGCAGCGGCAACCCGTCGATGACGCGACATGGCACCGCACGTTCGCACGCGCGTTCTTCGGCAGCGACGACGCGCGTTTCGCCGCCGATCTCGACGCGTTGCGCGCGATTCGCCCGCTGCTCAACACGACGCCGGCCGATTCGCCGGATTACCTCTTCTGGCGCGATCCGTTCGATCCGCGCGTCCAGGCGCGCGCGCGAACGATGGATCTCGCGACGGTCCGTAATCGCGCGGAAACGGTCATGGCGCATCTGTGGCCGGATGACGTGGAACCGCCGCTGCACGGAAAAGCGGCGGCGGCGATGATGCTCGGTGCGATGCGCTACGATCAGCTCGCGCGGCGGCTGCAGATCGGTAAAGAGGCGCGCGATTACTACGACGACGCGCGCGCGCACGCGGACAAGCCCAACGTCTCCCAAGTCTACCGCAGCTTGGGAATCGCGAAATACTTGTGCTGGGAGATGCGAAACGCGCTCAACGACATCGAGCACGTGTACGTGGAGGCGTGGCGGAGGGAGAGCACCGCGGGCGGGCTCGAACACATGAGCGCGCATTACCGCGTCGCCGAGGATGATGCGCAGCGCTGCGCCGACCGCATCGACGGCGTGATGCGCGAGGACTACTTGCGCCGCGGCACCGTACCGCCGTGGGAAGAAGTGATGTCATCAACTCGCTGAGCGGCGTAGCGATCGTCGTCGTCTTCCTCGCGCTCGCGGGGCTGATGATCGCGCGCAAGCTGCCCGCGCTGCTGGCGGTTCCGCTGATGGCGCTCGCGACGGCCGCGCTCGCCGGCGTGCACGACCTCGCGTCGATCGTCACGCTCGGCGCGGTGAAGCTCGCGCCGGTGTACGCGACGCTGTTCTTCGGCGCGCTGCTCAGCCGCGTCGTGCTCTCGACGGGGATCGCGGAAACGCTGGTCACGTACGCGGCGGAGTTCGGCGGCGACAAGCCGCTCGTGCTCTCGCTGCTGCTGTGCGCCGTCGTCGCAATTCTGTTCACGACGGTGACGGGGCTAGGCGCGATCATCATGATCGGCACCATCGTGCTGCCGGTGATGATGACCGTCGGCGTGCCGCGCGCGACGTCGGCGACGCTGTTC
>JAXDMA010000316.1:0-3421 GCA_034666305.1 Vulcanimicrobiota bacterium | reverse complement strand
GAGTACGAGCTCTCGGTGTTGTTGAGCGTGTCGTCCGTGGCGAAGAACTGGGTGGTGATGAACGGGTCGAGCCGCTGGCGGCCGTTCCCGAGGCCGTCGCCCCAGAGGATGTCGTTCCAAAGTGATTTGAACGCGCCGCCCGGCACCAGCGCATAGTTCAAGTCGTTCGGTGCGATGTTCGGTGTGATCGCGCGCAGGCGATGACGCGGGTCCGCGTTGGCGATGAGCAACTGATACATGCCGCCGTACGAGCCGCCGATCGCGCCGACGATCGGCTCGTGCGGGTCGCGACCGTCGAGGGTCGGACCGTACGCGAGCCACGGGAGTTTTGCTTGCGCCCAATCGAGGACTGCAAGTATGTCGACGGCGTCTTTGTCGGGATTCATCGAATCGACGACGCCGGTGTTTTCGCCGAAGCCGCGCTGATCGAAGCTGATGACGCCGTAGCCGTTCGCGACCAGCTCCGAAAGGTTGCCGCCGACGCTCGAGCCCGCGCTCGGATTGGCAGCGGGCGATCCGAGCGTGGTGGTGCGGCTATTGCCCCAGCCCGGTCCATGCAGCACGAGCGGGTACGTCGCGCCGCCGCTCACTGTCGCGGGTTCGAACACCGTGAACGCGACCGTGTCGCCGATCGACGACGTCAGGTAGATGCTGTAGATCTGGCCCGGACGCGACGTGCCCGACGCGGGCGGCGGCGGAACCGCATTCGCGTGACCCGGCGCATCGGGCGGAGCCGTGGGCCCGGCAGTCGGGGCCGTTCGCGCGAGCTCCGAGGTGAGCGCGCCGCCCGCCGCGCCGGCCGCGGAGCTCGGCAGCA
This sequence comes from Vulcanimicrobiota bacterium, assembly GCA_034666305.1. Lineage (GTDB taxonomy): Bacteria > Vulcanimicrobiota > Vulcanimicrobiia > Vulcanimicrobiales > Vulcanimicrobiaceae > Vulcanimicrobium. Next base: position 2,604 of record JAXDMA010000316.1, on the reverse strand, counting down.
TGCTCGATGCACCTCGACCGCCGCAGCCCGCGAACGCAACCGTCGCGACGACCGCCAGGGATATCGGGAAAAACCGCAGTGCTCGCATGGACGACCTCGTAGGAGTGGGATCGTCTCATTTTCGGCTCGCGCCCACGCTCGCGGCGATACCCAAAACCCGGTAGGCCGGTTAGGCCGAGAACACGCTCGTCAGCTCGTCCATGATCTTGCCCCAGCCGTCGGCGTGCCGATCGCGCGACTCCACGGACTTGAGCTGTTCGTGCTTGAGCACGAGCTCCGTCCCATCGGGGACTTCGTTGAATTCCAGCGTCAGCAGCGAGTCGTATTCGTCCGCTGGGTCGTCTTCTTCCCAGCGCCACGTCATCGACAGCAATTCGGGTGAACGAACCTCGCGGTACGTGCCGCCGACGTTGTAGCGCTCGCCGTGCATCAGCATGACGATACGGTACGTACCGCCTTGCCGAACGTCCATCTCGATCTCCGGCACCGTAACATCGCCGGGCCCTAGAAACTTTGCCGCGAGCTGCGGTTGCGTCCACGCGTCGAACACGCGCTGACGCGGCGCTGCGTACGTTCGGCGCAAAACGATTGCCGGAACAGCCGCCGGCGCGCTGGTGTCACTCATGAAGTCTTCTTTCGTGGTCGAGGTGTTTCTTCGAGAAGAACGTCGAGGCGGTCGAGTGTAGCGTTCCAGAAGGCGCGCTGCTTATCGATCCACGCGGCTGCGGCATCCATCACCTTTGGCGCGAGCGTGCAGCGGTGCACGCGACCCAACACGTGCCGCTCGAGAAGCCCGCACTCTTCGAGGACGCGGACATGCCGCGAGATTGCCGGCTGCGATATGGAAAATCCGGACGCGATCTCGCCGACCGTCAATGGTCCTCGCGCGAGCCGTTCCACGATGCGCCGCCGTGTGGGGTCGGCCAACGCGGAGAAGACGCCGTCGAACGTTGAACTATTAACCATGACGTTATATAACTATAACGTTAAATATAGCGGACGTCAAGCCGGCCCCGCGACTTGGTGGTGGCACGCCTCCCCGTTGCGGCGGGAAGGCGTGCGCTTCAATCGGTCCTGCGGCTATTTCTTCGCGGGCGGGACCGACCGGAGTTCCACGGAGCCGATCCGCACGTTCGAATCCGCCTTGAACGCGCTAAACGCGCGGGTTCGCTCGGCGTCCAGCTTGGAGCGATCGGCGGGTTCGCGTCCGGTCGTGGCTTCGACCACGACCGAGACGCCCGATTCCGATACCGCCGTGCCGCCCAAGTCGCGCAACGCCGCGGTGACGTCGTAGGAATAGGTCTGCTTCGCCGGCCCGGTTTGACCGTGGCGGCGGAACGAGCCGAACCACGAGATGGTGCCGACGAGCTGCCGGGTGGCCGGGCTGTTTTTCTTCACCAGGTAGACGTTCAAGAGCGTGCCCGGCGGTTTGTCGGCCGTGACGTCACGCAAAATGAGTTCCGTCGTGCCGGCGGTTTTCAGGTCGACGAGCGCGCGGCGCAGCGCGGGCTTGGGCACGGCGATGTCGATGTTCGTCTGCGGCGCCTTGATGGCGACGGACTTGGCCGAGCCGAGGACGGTTCCTTGAACGGCGGCGAGCAAGAGTACGTTGCGAACGTTTAAAGGCACGAATTTCGGCCTTGCGCAGCTGGTTTGATTCTCATACACATAGCCCAACGCGGTCGTATTGATGAATTGGCTCACGGGCTTGGTGACCTGGGTGCCCGTTTCGTCGACGAAGCTGAATTGCTGCGCTTGCCATGCGCCTCCTGGCGTAGGATGCAGGTTCTGCCAGCACGCCCAGAGCCGGTCGATGTTGTCGTGATGATGGTAGAAGATCGGATCGTTCCCGGCGACCGGCACGTCGCCCATGTGCGCCACGGGGCACGTCGGCCCAACGGTGCAATGCACGTAGCCGTGGATGCCCGTCTCGATCTTGTATTCGTAATCGAAATAGTTGGAGTTGTTCAGCAGCGTGTTGATGTTGGTCGCGCCCGCGCTCAGCGTGGACGTTCCGTTGTTCATGCCCGGATCGCGCTTCGCGTCGTACATCACCGAGCCCGTGTTTCGGAATTCCGCCGGTATCGCAAGATCCGCCGGATCCGTGTAGTCCCAGTACGGTAAGCGCAACGTGTTGTCGTTTGCAGCCCAGCGCAGCACGCGCTCGAAGTAGTACAGATACATGCGATGCCACGCGAAGAAGTTGGCCTGCTGCGCCCCCGGTCCGGCGGAGTGTTGGCACGTGGCCCATATCAGCACGGCGGTCGCATCGGGCGGAAGCTGGTCGGTAATCCCGGTGTAGTAGGACACGTAGCTGCCGAGGCCGTTCTGCTGCAAATACGCGATCTGATCGGCGACGGTACCGTCGGGACTCTGCGATCCGTAGTAGCCGTGAATGTTGGCCCAATATTCCCAGCTCCGCCGGTAGGAGACCGACGTCTTGGGACTTCCGTTCAGCGATTTCATCTTGGTGATCGCGGCTTTGAGACTCTTGAGACGCAGTGCCCCTGCCGGCCCCTTGATGAAGGTCTCCCAGCTCAACCGCACTTGCGGCCGCAGAAGATAGGGCGGTTTGACGATCTGCGCCTTGTTCTGCTGCAGCGT
>JAXDMA010000315.1:0-18700 GCA_034666305.1 Vulcanimicrobiota bacterium | reverse complement strand
ACGCGCGAGGAATGGATCGCCGCGACGGCGCTCACCATTGCGCTGGTCGTCGGCGTCGGCGTCTTCACGTATCTTTGCGACCGTCTCTTCGAGCTCGTCTTCACGTGGCTCACGGGCAGCGCGCGCTGATGGAAACCGAACAGGACGTCACCACGGCGATCACCGAGCCCGACGAGCAGGCCGCCGCGCCGGCCGCGGCGCCGGCCAAAAAGCAGGACGATCGTAAAAAGTGGTTCGTGATCCACACGTACTCGGGTTACGAGAACAAGGTCAAAGCGAACCTCGAGCGCCGCATCCACTCGATGAACATGCAGGACAAGATCTTCCGCGTGCTCGTCCCGATGGAAGACGAAGTCGAGTTCAAGGACGGCAAGCGCAAGATCACGCCCAAGAAAGTGTTTCCGGGCTACGTGCTCGTCGAGATGGACATGGACGACGCGTCTTGGTACGTCGTGCGCAACACCTCGGGCGTGACGGGATTCGTCGGGTCGCCGGGGTCGGGTGAGAAGCCCGTGCCGCTGCAGGACAAAGAAGTCAAAACGATCCTCAAGCAGATGGGCATCGAGACGCCCAAGCTCAAGATCGACTTCGCGAAGGGCGACCGGATCAAGGTCACGTCCGGACCGTTCTTCGACTTCACGGGCATCGTCGACGACATCCAGCCCGAAAAAGAGAAGGTTCGCGCGCTCATCTCGATCTTCGGTCGCGAGACGCCCGTCGAGCTCGAGTTCTACCAGATCGAAAAAGTCTAACGCGACCGGGACGGTTCAGACGGCGCTGAGGTGCAGTTCCGCTGCACGGCGCACTTCCTGAACCGTCGCCGGGGCGTTGAGATCGAAGATCGGGCTCAGGCCGCGTTCGACGCGTGATGCGCGAAGCGCGTTCTTCACCGCGAAGAAGACCGTCACCGCGAGCACCAGCGGCGGTTCGCCCACTTCCTTCGACGAGAACAGCTCGTTCGCGTCGCCCACTTTGGGGCGCGGGTAGAAGTGGACGTTCAGCTCGAGCGGGATCGACGTGGCCGCCGGCGGTTTGTAGCGCCAGGTGTTGTCGGACGTGAGCTCCGCGAAGTCGTCCCGTGACGGATCGTCGGTCTGATACGTGATTGCCTCGCTCATGACGTAGCCGACGCCCTGCACGAACGCGCCTTCGATTTGGCCCACGTCGACTGCCGGGTTGAGGCTGCGGCCCATGTCGTACATGATGTCCGAACGCAAGATGGTCGTCTCGCCCGTGAGGATGTCGAGCTCCACCTCGCTGCACGCGACGCTGTACGTGAAGCCCATGAACTGGTCGACTTCGCTGCTTGCCGGGTCAGCGAAGCTCGGCACCGTGATGCCCGGGAGTTTCGGCTGCTGATCGAGCGTCTTGAACGTGAGGTTCGGAACGGTGTCCGTGCCGCCCGGGACTTTGGAGTTGGCCTCTTCGATGAGGTTCACGCGCGCGTTGTATGCCATCGCGACGACGTTCGCCCAGTATGTCGACGTGTTGAAGCGCGGTCCCGCGTTCTTTGCGACGGTCTTCCATCCCGCGGCGTCGGGCGCGTTCCAGAAGTCGATGCCGTTGGCGGTGCACCACGCCGCGCCGTTCTGGTTGAGCTGCTCGTACGCGAACTTCTGCAGGCGCGCACGCAGCCTGCGGCAGGCCTTGCGCACCGCGAGGCCGTTGTACTGCGTGCCCGTCGACGCGCCGGTGCTCGTCGGATTCGGGACCACGGTGGTATCGGGTTTCTGAACGTCGATGAGCTCCATCGCGATGTCGAGCTCGGCCGCGGCGATCTGGCACATCTTCGTGATGAGGCCCTGGCCCGACTCGACGCCGCTCTGACGGATCACGACGCTGCCGTCGGCCTCGTAGATCGCGACGATGGCGCTCGCCTGTTCCAGCGACGCGAGGTTGAAGCCGGACGCGTACTTGATGGGCACGAGCGAGATGCCGCGCTTGCGCCAGCGGTTGGCCGCGTTGAACGCGTCGACGCCCGCCCGGCGGGCGACGTAGTCCGACTTCTCTTTGGTCGTCTTCCACACGTCGCGCATGTAGCAGTACGTCAGCGCTTGCCCGTAGGGCGTGACCTGGCCGATCGAATAGAGGTTGAGCTCGCGCACGTCTTCGGCCGTCATGCCGATTGCCGTGGCGGCGTGGTCGAGCGCGGACTCGGCGACGATCATGCCTTGGATGTCGCCGAACGCGCGCATCGCGCTGTTGCTCGCCGTGTTCGTGCGGCAGACGTCGATCTGCGAGCGCGAGTTCTCGATGTAGTACGCGTTGTCGGCGCGCAGCTGAATGCAGTTCGAGACGATGAACGAGCAGTCGTACGTCGCGCCGCCGTCGCCCCACAGGCTAACGTTCCAGCCCCGCAGCACGCCTTTGTTCGCGGGATCGTCCGCGCCCGTGTCGATCGCCACTTGGTACTGGCCGTAGTACGGATGCCGGCGGCCCGTCATCGCGCTGTCGTCCGCACGGGGCAGCACGAGCCGCACGACGCGGTTGAGCTTGTACGCGGCGAGCGCGGCGATGCCGGCCGCGAAGCGCGCGGGCTCCGTTTTCCCGCCGTACGCGCCGCCCAGCTGGCGCACTTCGATCATCACTTTGTTCTGCGCGATGCCGAGCGCTCTGCAGACAGCATTGTGGATCGTCATTGGGCTCTGCGCCGACGGATAGACCTTCATGCCGCCGCCCGCGCTCGGCACCGCGACCGTCGACTGCGTCTCCATGTAGAAATAGAGCTGTCCGCCCGCGGACTGCGTGCCCTCGACGACGGTGCACGCGCGGCCGTCCACCTGCGCCGGGCGGGACGCGAGCGTTTTTTCCAGCGGGTCCTTGTCGACGACCCACGAGAGGTCGCTGCCGGCGCGGACGATCCGCCAGATGTGGGAGTTCCAGACCGCGGTCGACGGACAGTCGGGGAAGATCGACTTCTTCGCGAGCGCGTCGTCGATGCCGAGGATCGGCTCGGCGCCGTACCAGGGATCGTCCTTGGTCAGCCCGCCGTACGTGACGCAGTTGTCGCGCACGAAGTACGCGATCTCGATCGCGCGCTCTTCGTTCTGCGCGACGACGAGCGCGATCGCTTGACCGTTGTAGAACACCATGCGGTCCGCGAGCAGCGGATGATCGCCCGCCATGCCCGACAAGTTGTGCCCGCCGGGCGGAACGTCGGCTGCCGTAACGAGGTCGATGAATGCGGGAAACCGCTCCAGCAAGAATTCGGAAAGCCGGCTGGGCGTGCACGGTTTGTCAGGCGCACCCGGGAGGCAATACGCGAACGATGCGAGCGCGCGTTTCGAGAGCACCAGCGCGCCGTTGAGGCCGCGCGGCGGGATCGCGATCTCGTGCGTGTACGTGATCTCGCCCGCCGCCTGCTGAAACGCCTCGAGCTTGATGTACGCCTGTCCGACCGGCGAACCGGCGTGCGCGGGATCGACCTCCCAGTCCTCCGTGCCCGTGCTGACCGGCCACTTGCCCCACGTCATTTCGCCGGCGGAGCGGTCGAGCTCGGGAACGGAATCCGGCGCGACGTCGCCGAGTACGTGCACCACGAACTTGTAGATGAATCCCGCGGCGAGCTGGCGGCGGTACTCGTCGGTGAACCCCTCGTTCGTGACGGTGCCCATGCGCGCGCGCCAGCGATCCTGCTCCGCCGTGACGTCCGCATCGACGGCGGCGAGCAGATCGTCGATGCGGTCCATCCCGAGCGGACCTGCTTCGAATGCCGCCTCCACCGCCGCGGCGCGAAACGCGTACGGTGCGATGCCGCCGAAAACGACGACGGCATCGCTGACGGTGAGATCGTCGCCGAGCGTGATGCGCACGCCGTTGTTGACGATGGAGTGCGAGTTCACTTCGCGCAGAGCCGTTTTTTGCGCTACCGCGCGATCGGACCGGCCGCCGAACGGCACGCGATAGCTCAAGATCACCTTGTCGTCCGGATATGCCGGCTCGTCCAGCGTCGCGCGGATGAACGCTTCGAGCGACAGCTCGCGCGCCGCATCCCAGCCCGGCGCAATGACGCGCAGTGTCGCGCTCACCGTCAGGAGCGCCGTGAGCATGTCCGATGGAAACGGGTCGCCCCGATGGATGTGCTTGAGCTGCAGCATCGTGTTGCCCGCGAGGCTCGCGGCGTTGCGCACGATCGTGCCCGCGGTGCGGCGCGCCATGTACCGCACCGCTTGCAAGCGGCGCCGGCGCGGTTTTTCCAGCTGCGCGATCGCCGCGTCGAGCGTCTCGATGAAGTGCGTGTACGTGGTCGCCGCGCCCACGGTCAGCGCGTCCTGGCCGACGTCGATGCCGTGCAGCTCGGGCACGCGCGTGACGTCGATCAGGTGGCTCGGGTTCTCGGTCCACCGGTCATACACACCGATCGACGTGTTTCCGCAGACCAGGCGCGTGTCGCCGGCGGGCGCGGCGGCGAGCAGGCGAAGAAGCTGGTCGAGCGTCGTCGCCGTCTCCCAGACGTAGCCGTGGCCGGTCGCGTCGAGCGGCGGCGCCGGAACGCGCGCGTCCTTGGGCAGCTGGATATCGGGCAACGCGTGGCCCTTCGGCGCGAACGCGGGATCGATCACGAACGGCTGCCGGCCGCGTTCGTCCGCATGCGCGTAATCCGCCGCGAACGTCTTCATACCGGTCAGAATCGGGCGGTAACCGGTGCAGCGGCAGATGTTGCCGTCGAACGCGCCTTGGATCTCGCGCTCCGTCAGCTTGCGGCCCGCGTTGGCTGCAAGAAAACCGGTCATGTTCATCACGAAGCCGACGGTGCAGTAGCCGCACTGCGTTCCGTTGTTGGCGGCCAGGCGATACGCGACTTCGTTGAGCGTCGTCGTGGTGGAGCCCGTGCCCTCGACCGTCGTGACGGCGAGTCCGTTGAGCGCGCACACCGGGCGCAAGCACGAGTTGATCGAACGGTGCTCCGCTTTTTCGGTCTGCGCGTTCCAGCTCGACAGCACGACGGTGCACGCGCCGCAGCCGCCTTGTCCGCAGCCCTTCTTCGCTCCGGTCAGCCCGATCTCGGGCGAGCGCAAGTAGTCGAGCAGCAGCAGGTCGGGCGCCGGGTTCTCGATCGTCACCTTGCGGCCATTGAGAAAGAACGTGACGTCCGAGCTGCTGTTCACTTTCGCGTTACCCCGTAAGCCGTCCTGAGATCTTTGCTCGATCTCACTGTGCCCTAGGGCAACCTTCTACTCGCCGAGATGCGCCGCCTTTCGCGGCGCGTGCTAGAGCGCCGCGCCGCCGCCTTCGTATATTTTCATCCAGCGCGGCCCCGTTTTTGCTCGCGCGTAGATCGCGTACGTGTTTGCATCGTAGCCGATGATGCTCGTCACGAGCGCGGGCGTGTTGTTGCCGAGGTCGACCGCGTCGACGAGATACTCCGCGGGCTCTTCGAGAAGCGGCTCGGTGACCTTGATGGTTTGCACGCTGCTCAGCGCTTCGACGAATCCGGTACCGCCGTACGACGCGTCGAGGACGAAGAAGAGCCGCTTGTCCGTGCGCGGCGTGCCGGTGCCGCGCAGGTCGACGGAGCCGACGAACGCGATACCACGGCCCAAGTCGATCGCGGTGAGGTTGCGCACCGTGAGCCGGCCGGCCGTGGTGTCGAGCTTCGCTGCGGCGGCCGTGAGCGCAAGGCGCCGTTCGCGTGCGGTCGGGGCGCGCCGTGCGGACTTCGCGTACCCGCCGAGCGTCGATGCGACGGCGCCGACGTGGCCGTACAGGTGGAGCGACGGCGGCACGACGACGTGCGCTTGCGCGTGGTCGACCGTCGCGGAAAGCGTCGCGATCACGCGCCCCCCGAAGAGCACGTGCACGCGATTGCCGGCGCTCGCCAGCGCCGCGACCGCCGCGTTCGCCAGGCTTTGTGACGGGCCGCCGTCGTTGGAGCCCGGATTGACGAACGTGCCGTCCTTGCGCACAGCGATCGGATCGAGAAACCCGCCGTCACCGATCGCGAAGATCGCGTCCGAACCGGGCGCGGCGAGCGCGCGCGTCGCGTACGGCGCTGCGAGCAGCACGGCGACCGTGAGCGCTGCGGCCAGCGCGAGAAGCGTCGAACGGGGAGCGGATTTCACGTCGCGAGGAGTCCTTTCGGCAGGCGTGCGTTTCATTCGTAGGCTTTCAGCTTCGGCCAGATCGTTGCGAGCGGCGGGTGAACCCCGCGGCAGTACGCGATCCCTTTGCCGTTCTCGTACGGCATCGCGTACGGCGACGTCGTCGTGCCGAGCGGACGCATCTCGGTGCAGTACGGGCGCAAGTCGTCCAGGTTGTCTTGGACGCGCAGGATGTCCGTTGCCTTTTGGCCGCGCAGGTTCCAGAGATAGTACTGGTTGTGTCCGCTCAACGCGGGCGGGAGACCGTACTCCGCACCGTAAACGTCGAGTGCCGCCGCTTCACCATAATTGCTCACCAGCACCGCGGTGTGCGCGCGCGCTCCCGGCGGAATCTGCAGCCAGGCCGTGCCCACTTGGCGCACGTAATCGTGCCAGCCCAGCATGTCTGCGAACGTTTGCGGCAGCAGCACGCCTTCGCCGACCTTTTCGGCCGCCTGCGGGGCGAGGTGCATGGTGCGTTCGTACGCGATGAGCGCCGGCGGGTTCAAGATCGGCAGCGCCATCGGTGCGACGGCGAGCGATAGTGCGATGCCGAGTGCAACCCACGTGGTGCGCAACGCGACGTTGCCGATGGCGTGCTCCAGCGCGACGGCGCCGATCGCGAAAGCGGTCGGATATGCGGCTGCAAGATAGTAGTCTTTGCCGTGGAGCGCGAGCATGATCGCGAAGATCACGACGAACGTGATCGCGAACGGCCGCGCGGGCCGCAGCGCGCGCACGGCCGCGGGGCCCACGATGCCGGCGATCCAGATCGGCGCGAACAGCGGATTCATCACCAAGATCTGGTTGCCGGCGAACGCGAGCGGTGCGAGGACGACGTTCTTGCCGTGGGCGCCGTTGGTCAGCAGCTCGACGATCGTCCAGCCGTGCGTCGCCTGCCAGACGGCGTTGGGCAGGACCAGCGCGAGCGCGATCAAGGCGCCGAGCGCAGTTTCGCGCGTAGCGACGATGCGGCGCGCGTCCGTGGCAAGCACGCCGGCGGCGAGGGCCACCAGCCAGAACGGGATCGAGTCTTTGATTTCGAGCGTGAGGCCGACGACGACGCCGCACCACAGCATCGCGCTGCGCTCGTCGAGCACGATGCGCCGCGCGATGAGGTACGCGGCCAATGTCCAGCACAACGGTTCGAACGAGGACGTGTTGAGCGTCGCCGTGATGCCCAAGAACATGGGCGCGAACGCAGTCGCGGCGCCCGCCATGACCGTCGCGCCGCGGCCGCCGCCGAAAAGACGGACGAACGCGCAGGTGACGAGGACGAGCGCCGCCGCGGCGAGCACGGCCGGCATGCGCAACAGCCACGTTTGGTGCCCGAGGCCGTACATGGCCGCAGCCAGCAGCGGGACAATCGGCGGCTGATCGACGTAGCCGAACGCCGGATGGCGGCCGCAGACGATGAAGTACAGCTCGTCGCGGAACACGTCGTACCGGTTTGCAAAAGCAAGGTGCAGCGCGAATGCCGCCGTGGCGAAACCGAATGCGATCCGCTGCGCGGGTTCGGACCGGGACGGCGACGGGTACGGCACGCTGCGTCCTTTTGCGGAAAGCCTTCGTCGCCTTGCGCGCGAAAGCGCCAAGGGACACGATGAACGACGACACCACGGCGCATCCCGCGCACCCCGCGGCGCATCCTGCGCCCCCCGCCCCCGAGGCCCAGCCCGCCGAGGCTTCGAGCGTCGAATCCGCGCCGGCGCCGCACGAGGCGGTGGACCATCACGCAGCTCCCGAGCCGATCGCGCCGATCGAGCCGATTCCCGCGCCCGAAGCGATCGCTGCTCCCGAGCCGATCGCCGCGCCGGAGGCGATCGCGCCGGTCGAACCGATCGCCGCGCCGGAGGCCATCGCGCCGGTCGAGCCGATCGCCGCGCCGGAGGCAATCGCGCCGGTCGAGCCGATCGCCGCGCCTGAGCCGATTCCCGCTCCCGAGCCGATCGCAGCTCCCGAACCCGTTTCGGCCGAGCATTCGGCGTCTGAAGCACCCGCTCCGCAAGCGCCTACCCCCGACGCGGCGGCCGCGGAGCCCCCGGGCGACGCTCCGCCGCCCGTGGATCCGCGCAAAGCGCGGGCACAGGCCGCTTGGGAACGCGTCGTCGCGGCGCGTGAAGGCGGCGAATCGCTCACCGGCTACGTCACCGCGGCGGTGAACGGCGGGCTGCTCGTCGACGTCGGCGGCATCCGCGGTTTCCTGCCGGCGTCGCAGGCGCGCGTGCCGATCGGTACCGCGATCGACACGCTGGTGAAGACGACCGTGCCGCTCAAAGTGATCGACGTCGACGCGGGGCGCCGCCGAATCGTCGTGTCGCATCGCCGCGCGGTCGAGGAGGAGCGCCGTGCGAAACGTTCCGAGCTCTTGCGCTCGCTGCAAGTCGGACAGGTTCGTGAAGGCACCGTCGTACGGCTCACGGACTTCGGCGCGTTCGTCGATCTCGGCGGCGTCGACGGCCTCATCCCCATGCGCGAGCTCGCGTTCGAGCGCGTCGACAAGACGTCCGACGTGGTGACCGTCGGCGAGAAGCTTCCCGTCGAGGTGCTGCGCATCGACGAGAACGGCAAGAAGATCTCGCTGTCGCGCAAGAACGCGCTGCCCGATCCGTGGCGCGATCATGCGGACGTGGTGCGCCGCGGCGCGACCGTGCAAGGCAAGGTGGTTTCAAAAGAGCCGCGGCTGCAGGTCGAGATCGCGCCGGGGATCGTCGGGACCGTGCGCGAGAGCGACGCGAACCCGGCGGACTACGAGATCGGCGAAGCGATCGAAGTGCTGGTCCGGTCGGCGGACCGTGCGACCCGCCGCATCAACCTCACGACGATGCACGGCGCGGCCGAAGCGGCCGCGACGAGCGCGAAGTCCACGAGCGGCTTCGCGTCGCTGGGCGAAGAGCTGCGCCAGCGCCCGCACAAGCGAGAGCGCCGAACATGAGTTGTGCCGGCGGCAGCGACGGAAGTATAGCCTGGCTGCCAGAAACGCTGCGCGGCATCGAAGGTAGCCCCGATGTTAGAGCGCCGCGGCAATCGGTAAGGAGAGAGGCCGGACGACGCCGAAAACGGGGGTGACCTGTTCTTGCCATGGCTCGGAGCAGCCCTGGTGCCGGACTAATCGGAGTTGTGAAAATTGCGACGTGCCACCACAGACTGACGAACGTTACTCGCTAACGGTAGAACTAAATGTCCTCAATCATCTGGGGATCAACCTGTACAGCAACATCGCAGCCGTTCTCTCTGAGATCGTAGCGAATGCATGGGATGCCGACGCTTCAATAGTGACGATCGAAGTCGACAAGGTGAACAAGATATTAACTGTCGCAGATGACGGCGTCGGCATGAATCTCGCCGAGGTGAACGAGCGATACTTGAACGTCGGCTTTCAGCGCCGCCCTGAGCTGGGGAAGACTACACCGCGCGGCCGAGCGCCAATGGGTCGCAAGGGCATCGGCAAACTGTCTCTATTCTCTGCAGCAGACACGGTGCGCGTGTATACGAAAACACACGGCGACGAACAGCAGGCTTTCGAAATGAATCTGCCTGAGATCAAGATGAGGATCAAGAGTAAGGGCGCCGCGTATCATCCAGTTCCGATCACACCGATCGATATGGACCGCGACCATGGGACGATCATCAAGCTTTCGAGCCTCCGGCACGGCCTGAGCCACACTGGCAGTGCATTACGTCGGCGAATCGCGCGCCGCTTCGGTGTAGTCGGAAAGAACACAGGGTTTCGCGTCATGGTGGATGCGTGTGACGTAGAGGTCTCAGATCGCGACTATTTTTCAAAGCTGCAGATGATCTGGTACTTCGGCGAGAACAGCAAGAGCTTCGTGGCGGAATGCAAGACTATCCCGACCGACGAGAAGGACGAGCGCTACCTTCGCTATTGGGAAGAACGCCCTGCCGATCTCCCATCGGGACACAAGATCGCCGGATGGATCGGGACGGTCTTTGAACCTCGTCAGCTCAAAGACATCGATGATGAGTCCATCAATCACGTCGTAATCATGGCCCGCGGCAAGCTTGTCCAAGAAGATATGCTGAGTCATATGAACGACGGCGGTCTATATACTAAATATATTGTCGGCGAAGTGTACGCGGACCACCTTGATGTCGACGACGAGGACGACATTACAACTAGTAGCCGTCAGCAGCTGATTGAGGGTGACCCGCGTTTCGAAGAGCTCCGAAAGTTTCTGCGCACGGAGATGAAGCACATTGAAACGGTCTGGGGCGACAAACGAAAGGAATTATCGCTGAAGGCGGCCTTCAACTCCGGAGCAATCAAGAAATGGTTCGACCAGTTGCCGAAGGCGCAGCGCCCTGCAGCCGAAGCCATTCCTGGTGAGGTTGGAAACGTATCGATCGATAAAGAAGAAGATCGCTACGAGCTCTACGAGCACGCGATCTTGGCGTTTGAAACGCTCGCCGTCAAAGATCGGTTAAACGAGCTAAAGATTGTAGATCTCAAAGACCTCCCGGCTGTCGCGAAGCTGTTTGCGCAGGTCGACGACATCGAGGCGACGCGTTATTATGAGGTAACAAGCCTCCGCGTAAATGCGCTTTCGAGGATCAAGGATCTTGTCGATGAGAATGCGCGCGAAAAGCTGATCCAGCAACAGCTTTTCGACCATCTATATCTCCTGGACGCTTCTTGGGAACGTGCGACGGACGAGACTCCACACATGGAGGCGACCTTTAGGAAGATATTCGCGGGGATCAAATTTCCGAAGGGTCACGACATCGCTCGGGTCGATATTCGATTCAAGAAAGTTACTGGAACACACGTAGTTGTCGAACTAAAGCGACCTGACCGTGACCTCACATTTATTGAACTCTTAGAACAGGTAAAGAAGTATCACGCGGCCATGTCCAAGGGCCTTGACCTAATTCGGCCGCCGGAAACGTTCGAAATCGTACTCCTCATTGGCAGACTCCCAGGTGATTGGAACAATCCCGCAACGCGTAGCCGCGAAGAACGAATACTCCGCGATTACAACACGCGCGTCGTGACGTACAGCCAACTGTTGGAAGATGCATACGCGGCATATGCTTCGTATATCGAACATAAAAAGGAAGCTGGGCGTGTGATGGAGCTCATCGACAAGATCCGTGTGGAAAAGGCGACGTTCCATCAGGAACAGGAAAAGCGGAAAGAGCAGGCGGCCGTCGCAAAACGCCAGGCGATTGCCTTAGGCGAGATCGGTGCCGATCACGCGCCGTGACGCGTAAGTTATGACAATTGTTGACATTAATGCGTAAGGGACGAAATCAGCTCGCAAAACTACGTATCGTCCGCCCTATTGATGTGATGGGCGATGTCGGCAAGGAATCCGTTCGGCATGCGAAGTTTACTCGCACGGGCGCGGCTTAGGAAACCCGCGGCGGCCCGCGTGCTCAACGCATGAGGTTCCCAGCGAAGAAAGTCGAGGATCGGTGTCATTGCTTTCGTGGCGGGGCGATCGGAAATATTGACGCCAAATTGTCGTTTCGAATCACCCCATGCAGCGGCTGGCCACGAGCCGGATAAGCGAAAATCGAGTGAACGGTCGTACACCCCCGGGCGGTGCATCCTACGGACCAGCCAGCGTGCCGCCGGCACGCTGACGGCGTTGCCAACCATTCTCCAGCGGTCGCGCTGCGTTACGCCGTGGGTCCAGTCGGCGACAAAGCCTTGGAGCCGCTCGGCGTCTTCGATCGCTGGCGTAACAATTCGCCTTGCATCGCGGTCCCAGATCGCCGGACTGGCTGGTATGCCAAACCCGGAGCCGACCTTCAATGGGGGGATCGCGTCAGCGGCTAAACCCAGTCCACGGTTGCCTTCAGTCCAATAGAAGCCGTACGCCTTCGGATCGGAGTCGGGTGTGGTCTGGGCGTCGTCGGCAAACAAGACTTCCCGCGGATCGCCTGCGAGCGATGCGACGAAGAGCCAGCGCTTCCGACGTTGCGGCAATCCGAACGACTGCGCATCGACGATCCTGTATGCCCAGCGGTAGCGCAGCTGCTCGAATGCGGCGGTAATTTCGCTCAATGCTTCGCCACCGGCGAGATGACGAATAAACGGAACGTTCTCCAAGATAACCCATGGCGGCCGCGATTTCGCCTTCATGATAAGACGAAGTACTTCGCGGAGGAGCGATGAATGCGGGCCGTCGATTCCCCGGGTTCGGCCGGCCGGACTTAGGTCCTGACACGGAAACCCGGCAACGAGTGCGTCCACCCGCGGTAAAGACGCGAGGGTACGGACGTCGTCGTGAATTGCAACACCCTTGAAGTGACGGTTTAGAATCTGACGACACGCCGGATCAACTTCACACATCAGGACCGGCTCGTCGATTTCGCCGAGGGCGCGTTCAAACCCACCAATCCCGGAGAACAAACTCCCGATCCGCATCTACTGGTCACCTCTGAGCATGGCTCGTCCTTCTCGAGTGTCAGGGAAAATCCTCGAGGTCGGCGATGCGATCCGGGCGAAGATTTCGAACTCCCTTGGACATCCTAAGGACTAGGAATGCCACCACCTTGGCCGTATGAACGGCCACGCTGCTGGCTTGCTCGAACCTGCTCGACGACAACGTCGGCGACCGCTACGGTCGTGCCTAGGACGTCCCGTTCGCAGAAGCGCAAAACGACCCAGCCGGCTGCTTCGAGCGCTCGATTCGCTTCGCGATCACGCTCCCGATTTCGTGCAAGTTTCGAGGCCCAGAAATTCGCGTTCCGCGCTGGCGTGGTCCCGTGCCTTGGGCATGCGTGCCAAAAACAGCCGTCGACGTAGACGGCTATTCGGCATACCGTGAAGACGATATCCGGGCGAAATCGCAGGCCAGAGATACGCATATCGACACGGTATCGGAGCCCGCGACGATGAAGCTCTCGCCTCAGAGTCATCTCCCCTGGAGTATCGCGCTGTGCGGTGTGACGGAACCGCGCCGTCGCAACGTCGGTAGCTATGTTCCGGACCCCACGCGAGGAGGCGATAGTGATCTGTCCGGCCCTCTACCATTTTCAGGACCTGGTCGCGAGATCCCGTTCAAGATAGCTTTCTCGGAGGTTAACGGGCAGGCTTGAGCGCCCGAGCATTCCACATTTATAAGCGCTAATGATTGGCGGATTGCTTTAGGCCCGCCGCTAATGCACGCTGCTGCCGACCTGCGATCGCCATTCCCGAGGTTCGTCCTGGTCGCCGACGAGTGACGCCTTTCCTGCTGTGACAGTTCGGTTCGCCGGTTACCTGCCGGTGGGCAAACGGCTGTGAAAAGAATATACGGCGCCTGCCAGCGTAAGCGCGGCGCGGTGACGACCGTACTCGCATAGCCTCAGGTCTGTAGAACAGGGGTGCCTTTCACGATGTCGCGCATGACAGGCGCCTTCGCGCCGCGGCACGTCGAGCGTGCCGTCTGCGTTCGACGCGGCGGCGGTGGTGATCCCCTGCTGCTCGGGATGCCGGCGTGATCGGCCCCGCCGAAGCCGCGGAAGCGACGCGAAGTCGACGACACCTTGGCGAAGGGCTGCGCAAGCGTCGGCAGCGCGAACGACGGCATCCATCAACGAACGCTGCACGGCATCATCGTCTAGCCGCCGTTCGATACAGCGTCAATGCCCGCAGCGGGCGTGGCCGCTCTCGTCAGCTGCGGAAGGCCGTCGTGCTCACCGCTGTAGTTTGCTAGGAGTGCGAGCGCGATGGATGCCTTTGTGCTATCGCTGAGCTCGTCACTATTGGATTGTTTGATCGAGTCTAAAACGGACATGGCCATCCCGACGGTATTCATGCGCTCCAACGTTTGCACGTATCGAATGGCCTGCTGGATCGTGGATCGATAAACGAAGAGAAACGTCGCGCCGATGAATTGTGTAATAAGCCCGGCGACCGTTGGCAGAAACGCGCCAGTACGCTCGGTACCTCGGACGAAAATGGCAAAGCCCACGCCGACGAGCATGACTGCGAAGCCGAGCAGCATCACGATGACGCTGAGGACAAAGATATAATTTATCTGCTGCAGGTTGCGAGCGAAGTATGCGTCTAGGCGAGTGCGCGCAAGCGTCCAAACGGACTGGTCGGCCGTCTGCTCGGCGGCGGTACGTTCGCCTTGACCGATCGAGGCGCGAAACCTCGAGTCTGCGGCGAACTCGACTTTGCGCAATTGAAGCACGACCGCGGCAATAGCAACAATAGTGAACCACACAATGAGCAAAGCCGCCTCGTATGGTCGATAAAATGACTCGATTTCGCGAACGTCGCGTACGTAGTATTCATATGACGGACTCATACCGCCAATCGCATGCGCGATGAACACGTACTGAAACGTTGCATGTATCGCGAAGCCAATGACGAGAGCGGCGACCGAGAGCAGCAACGCGCGCGATGGGCCAACGAAAATTTTGAGTGATACCGGAGAATACGGCGTCCTGACGCCTGAACCCGGCGGCTCGGATTCGCCTGAAGCGCTCATGGATTCGCATCCCCTTTTCGCGACTACCGCAGCCCCAGCGGGGCTTTTTCCGCGCGGGCTCCTGGTTACCTTGGCGAGCGACACCAGTCGTGCGGCCGTCGGGGTGACATGCGCGGCGCGCCGTGGTAAACTGGGGCGTTGCGCCCGGCCGTCTGCCGGGCCGCGGCGGCTCGCCTACCCCGGCGGCCGCAGCGTCCACTTGGGGGAGATGGCTTCAGCCCGCTTCGCGGCTTGAAGCCTATCGAAAGGATCACATGGCTAAAAGAGTCGTCGGGAAGATCGGTCTCGCTCTTCCCGCCGGGAAGGCGACACCTGCGCCTCCCGTCGGTCCGGCGTTGGGCCCTTATTCGCTCAACATCATGGACTTCTGCAAGCAGTACAACGACCGCACGAAGTCTCAAGAAGGCTTCATCATCCCGGTCGAGATCACGGTGTTCGAAGACCGTACGTTCACGTTCATCACGAAGACGCCGCCCGCGTCGTTCCTGATCAAGCGTGCGCTCGGACTCGAGTCGGGTTCGAAGGAGCCCAACCGTAACAAAGTCGGCAAGCTGACCCAAGCGCAAGTTCGCGAGATCGCCGAGGCCAAGAAGCCCGATCTCAACGCGAACGACGAAGCGGCGGCGATGAAGATCATTGCCGGCACCGCGCGCTCGATGGGCGTAGAGGTCGCGAACTGATGCGCAAGCACGGCAAGCGCTACAAGAACCTCGCCGCGGCGTACGACGCGGAGAAGATGTACGATCCCATCGAAGCGACGACGCTCGTGAAGAAGAACGCCACGGCGAAGTTCGACGAAACCGTCGAGATCCACATCAAGCTCGGCGTCGACCCGAAGAAGTCCGATCAGAACGTGCGCGGCACCGTCAACTTGCCGCACGGCACGGGACGCGTCGTGCGCGTGATCGCGTTCGCCCGCGGTGACGCCGCGCGCGCGGCGCAAGAAGCCGGCGCCGACGTCGTCGGCGAAGCCGATCTGATCGAGCGCGTCAAGGGCGGCTTCACGGAGTTCGACGTCGCCGTCGCGACGCCGGACATGATGCCGGCCATCGGCAAAGAGCTCGGCCGCCTCCTCGCGCAGAAGATGCCCAACCCCAAGGCCGGCACCGTGTCGCCGAACATCGGCGCCGCCGTGCGCGACATTAAAGCCGGTAAGGTGGAATACCGCCTCGACAAGACCGGGATCGTGCACACGATCGTCGGGAAGGCGTCGTTCGAGGAGCAGCACATCGTCGAAAACGTCGGCGTGCTGCTCGACGCGATCGTGCGTGCGAAGCCGTCGGCCGCGAAGGGCACGTACCTGCGTTCGATCACGCTGACGTCGACGATGGGCCCTGGCGTGAAGGTCGACCCGACCCGCGTCCGCGCGACGGCGAGCACCGCCTAGCCCGCCGAGGCAGCTCGGAGAACAGAAAGAGACGGGGCGCAGACGTTGCGCCCCGTCTCTTTCTTTGCGCTCCGGTCGGCCCGTAAGAGGAGCGCGCGCGCCGGACCCAATATGCGTAGCGTATAGCTCGCCTCCGCTACGGATTGGGGTCCCTAATGCGGCGTCTCGTGTCAGCGCTCGCCGGCGCAGTTTTCGTCAGCGCACTCGTCGCTTGCAACGGCGGCGGCACCGTCGCACCGACGCAACGGACACGCGATCCGGAGGCGTTCGTTCCGCCGAACACGAGCGCGGCCCGGGGCACGCAGACGATGCGCCAGATCCGCGCGCCGAAGATCACTTCCGATGCTCACGCGCGGCACACCCGGTCGACCAACATCCTGAGCGACCCTGGTTTCGAGTCGGGCGGCTTCGCATCGTGGGGGCAGTGCGGCAACGTCAATGCGGCGATGTCCACGACGCGCGCGCACACCGGAACGTACTCCGCGCGCGCCGGCTCCGCGGGCTCGACCTCGGGCGAGATCAACGGCGACGCCGGCGTGTGCCAGCAGGTGACCATTCCGGCGAGCGGCGTGCTGACATTTTGGTACTACGGGTTCTCCAACGAGAGTTCGACGACGTATTCGTATCAAGAAGCCGAGCTGTTCAACGCCAGCGGCGTGACCGTGAAGATGCTGTGGCAAGCCGTCGCCGAGAGCACCGCGTGGACGCAAAAGACGATCGACGTGTCGGCATACGCCGGCCAGACGCTCTGGCTGTACTTCGGTGTGCACGGTGACGGCTACAGCGGGGCGTACACGATTCTGTACGTCGACGACGTGACGCTCGGCGGCGGCGCGAGCACGCCGACTCCCACGCCGACTGCGACACCGCGACCGACTGCGACGCCCACCGCGACACCGACCCCCGCCGGCACGCCGACGCCGGCGCCGACCGCGACGCCGGTGCCGACCGCGACACCCAAGCCGACGGCGACGCCGACCGGCGCACCCACGCCGATACCGCTGCCCACCGGCGGCGGCGCGAGTGGGTGCGGCAGCTCGTGCGGCGTCGAGCGCTGGCACGTCAAGACGATGAGCGATCCGTTTGCTTCGCAAGTGAATCGCAACGTGCAGCTCGTCACCGTCGACACGCTGATCCACGCCGCGGTGCCGTCGGGTCTGTCGCAGTCATCAGATAACGTGCGCTTCTCACCATGGGAGCTCCAAGCGGTGCGCGTGCGCGGCACGATCGTCGGTTGGAAGACCGAGTCCGACAACGACTACCACATCGTCATCTCCGACATGCTGAACCCGAATGAGACGATGATCATCGAGCCGCCGTCGTCTGCGTGCTCGGGTGCGTGCCAGTCGGGTTATGGTTCGCTCTACCAAAGTGCGCGCAACGCGTTTGTCGCGTGTCTGGGGAGCCCGCCGTCGTCGTTCACTGCACCGGGCAAGACAGTCGTCGCCGACATCACGGGCGTACCGATGTTCGACCTGCTTCACGGTCAGACCGGCGTGGCGCCGAACGGCATCGAGATCCATCCGGTGTTGAGCGTGGCGTTCGTGTCGGGCTGTTGACCCTCGGATGACGGTGCGTACTCTGGCGATCGTCGCGGTCGCTGTCGCGGCCGCGTGCGCCAAGCAGCCTGCAGCGCAACCGTCGCAACCCGCCGCGACCCCGGCACTGGCGTCTGTCTCGCCGGCGTATGCCGCGGCGCTGCGCGCAAAAGGGGCGCAGCTCGCCGCACTGGACCGCGCGAATGCGGAGCGCCGGCGCGCGGCGATTGCGCGCGTGGTCACGGGTTCGGCCCGCGACGTGACGCCGGCGGGCTCCATCGTCGAGCGCTTCGTCGTGCACTTGGACAATCACGCGATGCACGCGCTGCAGCGAATCGACGGCGGCGTGACGTTGTACGGCGGGCGCGGGCTACACCGCCTCGGGCTGGCGAGCTTTTCTGCGAAGGTCGACGTGCCGCCCGGACGCAGCGCGAACGTGAACGTCGCGATCCCATTGTCGGCTTTTGCCGCCGAAGGCGCGGGTGCGGTCGCGCGCGCCGGCGGCACACCCAAGCGCGTCGAGCTCGATCTGTCCGGCTATCAGCTCGAGTCGGGCGGCGGGGCGCGCGAAACCGACTAGTCGCGCCGGCTACGTCGCGCGCATCAGATCGTCTGCCGCCGCAAGCGTATCGACGATCGGCGTGCGCGCGGTGAGGCCCGCGATGCTGAGCAGCCGGATCAGCCGCTGGTTGCGCGCTACGATCACGAGCTGGCCGCCGAGCGCGCTCGCGCGCAGCTCGGCCCGGAACAACTCGTCGATGATCGTCGAATCGACGTAATTCACTCCCCTGAGATCGACGATGACGCGCGGGTTTTCACGCACCTTTTGAAACGCCAGGTGCACGTCGTGACGCGTCGCAATGTCGTGCTCGCCGGCGAGTCGCACGATCGCCGGTGCTTCCCGTTCTGCCACCCCGCGGACGACTTCGCCCGGCCGGCCGCCGTTACTGCTCGCGCGCCGGTTGCGGCGCATCGCGACGCACTCGCCGGTGCAATCCGGTGCGCGCGAAGCCAAGCTTTGTCGCGGAACGTTCCACGGGCGAGTCCGCCACGGTCTTGAGCGCGGCGGCGGTGGCGCCGCGCTCGTGTGCGATCGCGAGCCGCGCGGCGAGCAGCGCTTGGTGGACGCCGCGGCGCCGGAATGCCGGCAGCACCGCGGCGCTGCACAGCAGCGCGGTTTCGCCGGAGATCCCGAGCGCGGCCGTACCGGCGTCGTCGCCATCGACCGTGGCGACGACGAGCACG
>JAXDMA010000314.1:0-8689 GCA_034666305.1 Vulcanimicrobiota bacterium | reverse complement strand
GGCGCAGCAGAACGGTCAGAAAGGGACCGCGCAGATCACGATCCGCGTTCCGTCGTCGACCCAGACGGCCGCCCGTACCCGCGCGCCGCGGTACGTGAGCGCCGGGACGAAATCGCTCGTCATCTCCGCGAACGGCTCGGTCGTGACCGTCGCGAACATCAGCCCCACCTCGCCCGGCTGCACGCCCGCAAGCGGCCAGACCCCGCTGACCTGCATCGTCAACGCGGACCTGACGGGTGGTGCGACGACCGTCGGCTTCTCGGCCTTCGACCAGCCAGGGGGGCTGGGCAACAAGCTCTCGACGGCATCGATGAGCGCGACCATCACGCCCGGCGCGGTGAACCCGCTCGCGGTGACGATGAACGGCGTCGTGACTCACCTCAGCGTCGACTTCACCTACCCCAACGGACTCGGCGCGGCGGTCGAAGCGGTCCCGATGACCGTCGGGGTCCTGGTCAACGCTCAGGACGCCGGCGGCAACACGATCATCGGACCGGGTGTCTACGTCGACGGGCAAGGAAATCCGGTGACGATCACGATGAGCAAGGACGCGAACGCGTCCGATCTCGACGGGTTCTCGACCTCGACGATCACCGCGCCGGGCGCGGCCGTCACGATCCGCTATAACGGGCACAGCCCTTCGACCGGCATCGCGTGCCGGCGTGGTTCGGTGAGGGATCCCGTCCCGACTACCGGCATCGTCGTCGTGCCGGGAACCTCCCGCGGGATCTCAGCGTCCATCCCGAACGTCGCAACCGGAACCAACCCGCTGCTCATCGTGAACATCTCGAACGTTGCCAACCCCCGCAACATCACCGTGGCGAACGCGAAGAACAACACGGTGACGATGTACTTCCCGTACTACGCCAGCGCGGCGACGCCGGACCCGGCGAACGGGATGAACGAGGCGCCGCTGCGCGTACTCGCCGGTGCGAGCACCGGCCTGAACACACCGCAAGGCGTGACTTACGACAACACCGGGATCCTGTACGTCGCCGGTTCGTCGATGGCCTCGATGCTCGGCTACGATGCCACCAGTGCGGCCGGGCAGCATGTCCTGTGCCCCGGTCTCCTAACCCCGAACGAGCCGTCCGACTTCTCAGACGGCCCGCTCGTGGCAGGCTTCGGCAACGCGCCCGATCCGGCGGGCAACATCACGGTCGCATGTCAGACCTGCGCCGGCGCCGGGAATCTCCTCAGCGCCGTCGACACGTTCGCGCCCGGCGCGGGCGGCGCGATGCTGCGGCAGGTGAGCGGGGCGCTCACGCTCCTCGCGCAACCCTTCGGCGTCGCCTACGATAGCGCCGGGAACCTGTACGTCGCGAACTCGGGCAACAGCACGATCACTGTGTACGCACCCAACGCGAACGGCAACGTCGCTCCGATCCGCACGATCATCGCCGGCACGAGCGGACTCAACCAGCCCAAAGGGCTCGCGACCGACAAGAACGACAATCTCTACGTCGCGAGCTTCGGCAGCAACACCGTGCTCGTCTACGCGTCGGGTGCGAACGGCGCGGCGGTGCCGACGCGCACGTATACCGGCCTCAACCAGCCATTCGGGGTGGCGATCCGGAAAGCGATCGCACCTTTTTCCCCCGAAAACCAAGCCCCGCCGTACACGGATGTCTACGTGACGAACTTCGGCGACGACAGCATCTCGATCTTCGATCCGACCGTCGCCGGCTCGACCCCGGCGTTCATCTACAAAGGCCCGGACACGCAGCTCAACGGCCCGACGTTCATCACCTTCGGCGACTGAGTGCGCAATGCAAGGATCGTCGCAGCGATCGCTGCTTTGGCGGCGTTCGCATGCGGCGCGTTGCCGTGCCGCGCCGAGCCGCCGGCCGCGGCATCACTCGAGCTGATCCGTCCGCTCGGCGACACGTACAACGAGCGCTCGACCGACGGCGACGCGTATCCGCAGTCGCTCGGCATTCGGCTGCTGCTCGCGCGCCGCGACTATGCGGTGACGCTGCAATACTGGCGCAACGTCTACCTCACCGAAAGCGGCGGCCCCGGTGCGCTCACGCGCTACGCGCGCCTCGAAGGCGGCTTCGGCACGGTCGCACCGTTCATCGCCCGCGATTCCTCGTTCGAGACGCACGCGATGCGCCGCATATCGGCCGGCGTGCCGTTGTACGCTGGCGTCGGCGCGGTGCGCACGTGGACGAACTATCACTATCCATCGCTGACCGGAGTCGGGCCCGGCGTCGAGCTGCGGGCCGCGGCGGGCGCGGGCGCGCGGCCGTTCGTCTCCGCGTTCTACTATCCGTCGGCGTCGGGCACGTACGTCACCGAAACGCCGCCGGCGCGAACGCTGACACCGCGATTCGTCATCCTCAAAGTCGATTTCGGCGTCGTGATCCGCGGCAAACGATCGCACGTGTTCGGCGTCGTCGGCGACGCCCAGGAAGTCCGCACCGGTCAGGGTCTCTCGAGCGACAACCGCTTCATACGCTCCGACCCATACGCGAGTATCGGCGTCCGGATGTGACTCCGCCGGGGCGGCGCTAGAGCGAAACAGCCGGCGACGGGCGCGTGCCCAGCCACGAGGCGATGTCGGTTTTCACGTCCACGTGAACGGCGTCGTGCAGCTCGCGGCGAAACTCGCCGAACAGGCCGAACGCTTCCGCGAACGCGTCGTGCTTGTGGATCGACTCGTAGTTGAGCTGGCTCGCGCCGATGTACGTCCCGTCGGGAAAGTCGGCGTACATGTCGAGCGCGCGCGCGAGGATGCCGCGCACGACGTCTTCGACGAACTTCGGATTGTGGTGCGCTTTGTTGACGATGAAGAACTCGTCGGGGCGTTTGAGCAAGTCGTACGTCTCGCTCGACATCGACGACTCGACGATCTCCACCAAGTCCTCGGCTCGAATGTCGTCGGAGAACGGCGCTTCGGCGCCGATATAGACGGCGCCGCGGCCGCGCTGGTTGTGCGTGGCGACGGGCAGCGCGTCGACCGCGCGGATCGCATCGGCTTCGGAGAACCCCGCGTCCTGCAGTTCGCGGATCGAGTGCTCGCGCACCATGCCCTGCGCGCACGGGCACGCCGTCATGCCCTGTGCCTCGACGCCGACGATGCGGCGGGTGCTCTGCGCATCCGCGTGCGCGATCCCGATCAGCATGTACGTCTCTTCGGTGCGCTTGCCGCTGACCGGCGTCCAGCGCTCCAGCCCGAACTCCGCGCGCAGCCGAACGTCGGCGCGCAGCGCGCCTTGCGAAGCGACGATCTCGCGCGCGATCTGCTCGGTAAGATCTTCCACGCGCGCGGGCTTCTCCGTGCGCGCCAGCACGTCGAGGGTCGCGGCTTCGAGCAGCTCGGAAAACCGCGACATGTGCACGCCGGCCTTGTCGGGAGCGAGATCCGCGACCATCGTGAAGTCGCCGTGAAACGTGCGTTCCTCACCGCCCACGTCGAGACGAATGATGTGCTTGACGGACGACACGCCCACGCGGTTGAGCGACAGCCTCACGTCGGGTTCGTCCTCTTGCCGGTTCGCGACGAAGTGGATCGCGCGCGCCTTGCGCCGGATGCCTTCATGGGGTACCGCCGCGGCAAGCGCCGCGATCGTGTGTCCGCTGCGCGGCTCGACCACGTTCGGCGCGATCTCCGCGAGCGGAATGAGGTTGAACGCGCGCGACGCGAGATACGGGTGCGGCACCGCGAAGCGGCCGAAATCGGCGACGGTGTCGTCGACGAGCAAGATGTCGATATCGATCGGGCGTGCATCGAGGGGCGTACGCGTGCGCCGGCCGATCGCGGTCTCGATCCCGCGCACGAACACTTCGAATGCGGCCGGATCGAGCGCCGTCGTTACCCGCGCCGCGATGTTGAGAAACGCCGGGCCGGCGACGCCGTTCGCGGGCGGCGTCTCGAAGTACGACGACACCGCATCGACGCGCGCTTGCGCCCGCATGCGCTGGAGCGCGGCGAGGATCGTACTCTGCCGGTCGCCCAGATTCGAGCCGACGCCGACGTAGACGGTGTGCATCGTGACAGCGTTCGACGAGGCGGCGCTTTCGCACCGCCTCGTCGCGGGTTCGTCGTCGCGAGGGAGCCTGGGCTAGTGCGGCGGCTCCGTCGCGTTGGGGTTGGGACTCGGCGTCGGGCTCGGGCTCTGGCTCGTCCCCGGCGGGTTCGTCGGTTCGGGCGAGTGCGAGGGTGCCGGCGTCGGGCTCGCCGTGGTCGGCGGATGCGTCGGTTCGGGCGAGTGCGACGGGGCCGGGGTCGGGCTCGCCGTCGGCGGATGCGTCGGCTCGGGCGAATGCGTCGGCTCCGGCGAGTGCGACGGCTGCGGCGTTACGCTCGGTTGGGCCGTCGGCGACGAACTCGGGCGGGGCGTTTCATACGGCGTCACGACGCCGACGTGAACCACGGCCGTGGCGCCGCGGTCGCCGAGTCCTACGATCACGCAGCGTCCGACCCCGACCGGGGTCACGGTGAACGTCGGGCTCGTACCGCTCGTGTTCACGATGCCGGTGCAGTCACCGTGCAGCGTGAACGCGCCGGTGAAGCCCTGCTGCACGAAGGTGATCGGCGCCGGCGTCGCCGTGATGGATGCGAACTGCAGGTTGCGCGGCGTGACACCCATCGTGCCCGGCTTCGTGTCCGGGGGGTTGGACGGCACGCTCGAGGGCACGGGCGTCGGCGTCGCGGTGACGGCCGACACGCCGATCACGGCGAAATAGTAATTCTGATTGGCCACGAACGAGATCGGCTGGCCGTTCGACGTGAACGCAATCTGCGTCGCCGGCTTGCCGTTCGCGGTTGTCGCGGTGACGGCTCCGGGGCCTTCGAATCCGAGCTGCCAGCCCGCCGCGCGGCGCAGCGGGTCAAGGAACGCGAGCCAATACGTCACACCGGTCGTCGGCAGCGTTCGCGGAACCACGAACGAGAACGACGGCGCCTGCGGCAGCGTGACGTCGGCCGAGAACAACAGCTTGAGGTACGCGACCACGTCCCGCGTCGAGACCTCGCGTGCCGTGCGGCCTTGCACGCTGCGGCCGTGCGCCAGCGCCGGCAACGTCGAGTCGCCCGACGCGCTGCTGTAGGTCGCGGCGATCGTGGCGTCGGCCGGGATCGATCCGTTCGACGGCAGCGCCGCGTTCGCCGACGCACCGCTGGGATCCGACGGCAGCGTCACGGGAACGGTCGCCGCGCCGGGCGCGGCGCTCGGGATCGCGACCGCGTCGGTAGCCGAGAAGCTCTGGGTCGAGCCCGCGGGCGGGGCGGTCGGCACGACCGGCGGGCTGCCGGGGGCGCCGGAGCCGGATGACCCGCCCCCGCCGCCGCAGGCGACCAGCAATGCGGCGCTCAGAACGATGCCGCCGGCAAAGGCAGTAGAAATCCGTTTCATAGCACCAGTGATCGGCCGCCGCCGCTCGGAAACTAAGCAAGGCGGGCGTGGCCCCGGTCACATGCTAGCGGATGATCACCCGGGCCGGCCGGCCGGCGGCCGTCGACGGCGGGCCGTACATGGCGTACGCCGTCGGCGGGGGCGCCGTGAACGTGCCTGCCGTGGTGGCCCGCAAGCGATAGTGCAAGCGCAACGGCGCGTACCGCGAAAGCCGGGTCGCGAAGAACACCACGCGGTCGTCGAAAAACTGCAGGCCGCTCCAACCGTCACCGGTCTCGTGCTGGCGCGGCTGGTACGCTAAGCCGGCCGGCAGCGGATCCTCGATCGCGACGTACTGCGCGTCTTCGTCCGCGGTGATCGTGAGCTCGACGTCGACGACGTCACCAACGTGCCACTCGTTGCCGTTCGCGGAGCCCATCGTGCGCGCGATGTGGAACGGCGCATCGGCCGGAGCGCTCGTCAGGTCGTGCGCGTAGCGCGTCCAATCCGTCGACCAGTAGAGCGCACCGGTCCCCTCCCGCTCGAAGCGCAGCGTTCCGCCGCGGCGCAGCGCGGAGGCGGGGACGACGACCGACGCGTCGCCACGCGAAAGGACGGGCGAGTCGATGCGCACGCGCTTGAGCGTGCGGCCGTCGAGAACGACACGAATGGTTTCGTGCGGCTGCAGCTCGTTGGACTCAGGTGCGATCGTCTCGCTCATCGCGTAGATCGCCGCGGCCGTGTCCTTCGTCGTCGCGAACCACGATCCGCGCTGCTGCGACCGCAGCCAGCGCACGGCGCGCGGCACGCGCGGATCACCGGCGTTCATCGCATGCACGAAACGCAGCGCGTACGCCGTCGTCTCGATCGGATCGTCTTCCCAGCGGTAATGCCAGCCCGGACCCTCCCACCGCGCGTACGCGCCGTCGTCTTTCACGCGCTTGAGGAGCTCGGTGAGCAACGGCTCTGCGCCGGCACGGTCGCCGAGCTCGAGGTGCGCGAGGCCGAGCACCGCGACGGCGTAAGAGTTGAGGTCCTTCGCGGCCGCATCCGTCTTTGCAAGGATCGCGCGGTCGACGGCCACCGGCTTCGCGTCGGCGAGCGCGTACAGCATGAACGCCCGCGTGTTCGCTTCCGAAGCCGGTTGCGCACCGCCCCAGAAGGCCAGCGTATCCCCGCTCGCCGCGATCTGATGCACGACGCTTTCGGCACCGCGGTCCAGCACGTAGCGCGCAACAGGGTGCCCGTCGCGCGCAAGCTCGGTGAGACCGTACAGTGCGTACGCGCTCATGAATGGGTTCGCGGCGTCGTGCTCCCACCAGCCCCACGAGCCGTCGAAATGCTGAAGCTGGGTGAGCCGGTCGACCGCCCGTTTTGCGATGTCGGCAGGCGGCGGCCCGGCGGGCGCCGCGATGCCCGCGCGTTTGCGCAGACGCTCGACGTAGATCGCGGGCAGCGCGGCCGACATCGTCTGCTCGACGCAGTAATACGGATAGACTTGCAACAGCCGAACGTCGCCGAGCAATTGCGCGACGATGCTGGGCGCAAGATCGATGCGCAAATCGCCCGCATCCATGCCGCGGCCGAGGCGTAGCGCCACACGGCGGCCGTCCGGCAGCGAGCCGGCGGCACGCTCGTGCTGCGCCGTACCGGACGTCTCGACGGGCAGCGTCACGCGCAGTCCGTCAGCGAGCGCGCCGCTCGACCCCGCCAACCGCAGCGACGCGCTGCCGAGGTCGCCGCTCGCGCGCACGTTCCAGCCCTTCGACGCGCCGGCGTTGGCGTCGAAGCGCACCGCAGCCGTGTCGTCGGCGACGCCGAGCTCCGGCGCCGAGAAACGCAGCAGCGCCGATTTCGCCGTGCGCGTCCCTTGTGCGAGCGCGACGAACCGCGCAGTGTCACCGCGGCGCAAGAAGCGCGGCGTTTGAGAGCCGCACCAAGAAGTCCTTGGTCACCAGCGCGTTCGCGGTGCCGCTGCCCACGTCCGACGTTTGCGTCACGCCGATGCCGGACGCCGTGAACGACGTGAGCGAATCGGGCCAATCAAAGCTCGCCACGCCGCGGCCGGCGGCGTCGGTCATGATCGTGGGCGACCAGTACGCCGTGTCGCGGAAGTCGTTGCGCAGCTTCTCGAGCGATGGCTGACGGGCGCCGACTGTGTACACGTCGGCCGTCTGGCCCGGCACGAACTGCGTCGGCGACTGCCGCGACTCCGTGCGGCCGATCGTCCTTAAAACGCGATTGTAGAGCCAGATCGAGCCTGGTTCGTCGAGCGCGTTCCAGGAGCCCGATGTCCGCCGAAACGGGCCGGGGTATCCGTACAGCGTGCGGAACGCGTCCGGCGTCGTGTCCGCCCGCAGCGCGAAGATCGCGTCGTCCACCACCGCAATGCCGACCTGCGCGCGCACCGGCCGCCCGGCCGCGTCGTGCACGCTTATCCCGAAGCGCGCGCGCTCGCCCGGTGCATATTTGCGTTTTTCCGGCCGAATCGCGACCGTGAGCTTGTGCGCCGCGGGTTCCACCGCCAGCTCCGAGTCGGCCTCCGTGAAGCCGCGCCGCGCCGGCACGATGACCGTCACGCGGAACCGTGCAACGTCGCGCGGCGTATCGACCTCGATCGTCGATGCCTGCGACGCGAGCCGCCGCACGGTCAAGGTCTCGGTCGCTCCGCCCTTGACGCGCACGAGCGCGTCGACGTCGGCTTGCGGTACGGTGACCAGCAACGCGGCGCGCTCGCCGGGCCGGTACGCGGCCTTTTGCGGAACGATGGAAACGTTCTCGAAACGGTAGGCGTGCTCGTACCGCACGGATGCAACCCACAGGCCGATGACGGTCGAGACGTCGCGCCCGCGCTCGTCGACGGCATGCGCGCGCACTTCGGTGTAGCCGTCGTGAACCGGCTTCCAGCGCACCGTTACCGAACCGCCGCCATCCGTGACGACGCTGCGCGTCTCGGTCGCCGCTTCATCGCGGTACTCCGAGCCGCCGGCATAGTATTGCGGCGTGAACGTCAGCGTGACCGGCACGCCAGCCCGGAAACCGTCTTTGGTGTACGTGCGGCTGCGGACCGTCAGCCCCACATCGTCGCCCGCAGTGATGAAATAAGAGCTCGACGCCACGCCGAGATAGAACGATGCGGGGGTGAGCTGGGCCGACGCGTTGGTCGTCACCGTCTTGCCGGCGTCGTCGATTCCGTCCACATCGAGGTTCAGCGTCTGCTCGGTGTGCACGGCCGGGGTGCGCACGGCGATCGTTGCGTGCCCAGCGGCGTCGACCGTGACGTTGCCCGAAACCGGCGGCGGCCCGGCATCGTAGGAAGCGCCACGGAACGGGTCCCCGTGCCGCCACCA
>JAXDMA010000313.1:0-16486 GCA_034666305.1 Vulcanimicrobiota bacterium | reverse complement strand
TCCGGCTTCGAATAGACATGCCGGTCGTTGAAGAGGATCGGGACCTCGCCGGAAGGCGGCGTGCCGAAGTCAGCGGGCGGTGCGCCGGTTGGGGCCTGAGCGATCTGCGTGGGCGCGTTGGGTCCGATGTTGCCATGCGCCTGCGCGGAGTTCGAGGCCGACACCGACGTCGTACCGATTCCGACCGCGACCAGCGCGGCCAAGAGCCCGGTGCTCAGTCGTTTCACGTAATACTCCCTAGCTAAGGTGTTGTGTCGAGAAGGGCGTTGGCGCCGGCGTGGCCGGCCCGGGGACGGGAGCACGCGATTTTACTCGCTTGCTCAGCCACATCGGACCTACCCACGTGACGGGCGCCTTAATCACGAGGCGAGGCCACCGCCCCGCATCTGATCCGACAACGCCGCTCGGTAGCCTAGGGTTCCGTTGGGCCCACCGAGTCTCGCTGTCCGACCGATTCCCGTAACGGCGCCTTTACACGTTCGGGTTCCGGCCTCCGCCTTTGCGCACGCCGTGCGAGCGTGATCAGCCGAGCTTGTCGTCGAGCCGCGCGCGGAATTTGTCGCGCGATGTAACGTAGCGCTCGTGCGTGCCTTCGGCGATCTTCTCGCGTTCGTCGAATGCGGTGAAGGCGTACTCGATCCGCCTGCCGTCGAACTTGAGCACTTCGACCTCGATGCGGACGATGAGTCCGACGGGCGTCGCCGCTAGGTGGGTCAGGTCGACGTGGGTGCCGAGCGTGATCTGCTCCGGCTCGAGTGCGGGCTGAACGCACTGCATCGCGGCTTCTTCGACAAGCTGCAAGAGAACCGGCGTCGAGAGCACGGGGACCCCCTTGTTGCCGGCCTTGTCGGCCGTCATCCACTCCTCCACCCGCGTCTGGCTTTGGTAGGTCCCCCCGACCTCGATGTTGCCGCGCATCCCGGGGGGAGCTTACGACCGGCAACCGGGCGAATCATTTTCACGTTCCACGCGTAAGTACGGCGGGACGGCGGCGGCGAGGCAAGCCGTGACGAAGCCCGTTCGCAGCATCCCCCAAGAGAACAACGGTAGAAGGAGCAGCATGAGACGGAGTCAGCGCACGTTGATGGCCGCGGCGATTCTCGCCCTGGCGGCGACCGCGTGCGGAAAAGGCGGAGGCGGCGGCCAAGCCCGTACCGGACCTCCCCCACTCGCGGTCGACGTTGCGAAGGCGCAGCGCCAGGACATCGCGACCTTCGTCAGCCTCGACGGCCAGATCGCCCCCGTGCAAGAGGCGACGCTCAGCTCGCCTCAGTCGGGCAACGTCGCGGCGGTCTACGTCAATGAAGGCCAGCACGTCTCGCGCGGCCAGGTGATCGCGAAGCTCGACGACTCCACCTTGCGCGGACAACTCGCGCAGCAGGTCGCGATCCTGCAGCAGCAGAGCGCGCAGCTCGGCGGCGCGACGCTTCAGGCGCCGGTCACGGCCGCGCAGGCATCGAATACCGTCGTTACCGCGCAGCAGCAGCTCGCCGCGGCGCGCAACGGCGTGCAGACGGCGCAAGCCGCGTATCAGAGCGCGCTCGCGACGTACAACGCCGACAAACAGCTGCTCGCGCAAGGATACGTCGCGCAGACGCAGTTCGAACAAGCGCGTTCGCAGTACGTGCAGGCGCAGCAAGCCGTGAACAACGCGCGCGAAACCGAACGGCAAGCGCTGACGGCGCTGCGCTACGCGCAAACGCAAGGCGGTAACGCCGTTCCCATCCAGCGCCAGCAGATCGAAGTAAATCGCGGCCAGCTCGCCGCAGCGCAGGCGCAGGTGCATCTGCTCGAGACCCAGATCGGGCAAACGAACATCACCGCGCCGTTCAACGGCGTGGTCACGCAGCGTCTGCTCGATCCGGGCGCGTTCGCGAGCCCGAACCAGCCGGTCGTGCGCGTGTCGCAGATCGACACCGTGTACCTCAACGTGAACGTCCCCGACGACGATCTCGCGTACGTGCATCGCGGCACGCCGGTGTCGTTCACGACGTCGAGCCTCGGCAACAAGCCGTATCATGCGTCCGTGATGGACGTCAACGCGACGCCGACGCAAGGAACGCTCTCGTATCGTGCGCGCGTGCGCGTGCCCAACCCCGGTGACCGGTTGCGCGGCGGCATGCTCGTGAGCGTGAGCGTGCGCAAGGAGTTCCATCCCGGCGCGATCGTGGTGCCGCGCACCGCGGTGTTCCAGAGCGACAAGGGCGCGAACGTCTACACCGTGGCGGAACTTCCGGCACCGGCGGCGGGCGCACCGGGCGCGGGCGGACCCGCGGCGGCGGCATCCCCGGCCGCAGCCGGCCCCGGCGCAGGGCGCAAACGCGGTGCCGGTGGCGGCGCGGCGGCGGGAGCCGGAGGCCCCGGCGGAGCCGGCGCGCAGCAAGGACCGCCCGTGAAGCTGATGCAGGCGAAGGTCGTCGCGGTGCAGGTCGGCCTGCAGACCGACACGCTCACCGAGATCCGCAGCGCCGACATCAGGCCCGGCACGACGGTGATCACCACGCGGCCCGACGCCTTGCAAGACAAGAGCGTCGTCGCAATCGGCGGCGCAGCCGCCGGCGGTCCGCGCGGCGGCGCGCAGTGATGCGGCCGGCCGAATTCACGCGCGCGCTCGCCGGCGTCGCGCTGACGGTGCTCGCCCTGGCAGCATGCCCGGCGCAGCCGGTGCTGGCGCAAACGGCGACGCCTTCTCCGGCCCCCGCGGTCACGCCGCGGCCCGCCGCCTCGCCGTCCGCGGCGCCGGGCTCGCGCGGTCAGAGTCCGAGCTCGCTGCCGGGTGCGTCCGGTACGCCGGCGCCGGGCGCGCCGCAATCCGGCGCGTCGAACCCCTCGGGCGGAGCTCGCGCGATCGACGCGAGCGCGATTCCAACGCTCCCGCCGGCCGATCAGGCCGCGCCCCTTCCCTTTCCGGCATACGGTACGCCCGCGCCGGTCTCGCAGACGCGCGTCGCGCCGGGCGTTCCGCAAGTCATCACGCTGCAGCAGGCGGTCCTGATCGCGTACGCGCGCTCGCCGCTGCTCGCGTCGGCCCGCGCGGACGTCGAGATCGCGAGCGCGCCCGTCGGCCTCGCGCAGAGCGCGCTCTTTCCGGCCGTCACCGGAAACGCGTCGACGACGCGCGCGCATCGTGAAGGCGGCACGACGACGACGACGACCGGTACCACGGGCGGCGCGACGTTCAACCCGAACAGCACGACGAACAGCCTGAACGTTTCGCTGCAGCAACTGATCTTTGACGGCGGTCGCGTCGCGGCGCAGATTCGCGGCGCCCGCGCCACGCAATCGGCGTCGATCGCGACCTACCAGCGCCAGCTGCAAACGGTCGCGTTCAACGTTGCGACGGCGTTCTACAACACGCTTGCCGCGCAGCGCCAGACGCAGGTCGCGCTGACCACCGTGCAGCTCGATCAAGTGCAAGAAAGCCTCGTCACCGCGCAGATTCGCGCCGGCACCGCCGCGCGCACCGATCTCGCCACGGCGCAGCTGCCGACGGCGCAAGCGCGCGTCGCGGTGATCCGCTCTCAGGCGAACGAACAAGTGCAGCTCGCGACGTTTGCGAACACGCTCGGCCTCGACGCCGACGTCGCGGTGCAGCCCAAGGACGACGTCCCCGCGGTAAGCGCGACGGCCGGTACGCTCGCCGTAGCGCCGTCGTTTCCGACGCCGTCGTACCAAACCGCGGTCACGCGCGCGCTCGCGCTGCGGCCCGATCTCACGGCGCAGCAGCAGAACATTGCGGCCAATCGTGAGAACGTGCGCGCGGCGAAGCTCGGGAACTTCCCCAACGTCAACGCGAACGCGGCGTACGGCACGACGTCGAGCGATCCGGGCGGCGGGTCGTTTCGCAACTCGAGCTCCGTCGGGCTCGCGCTGACGATCCCGTTCTACGATCGCGGCGTCACCAAAGCGCAGACCGCGCAGGCGCAAGGCCAACTCGACCGCGCGCTCGCGCAGCTGCAAGTCGCCGAACAGGGCGTTCAGCTCAACGTTCGCACCGCGCTCGTCAACCTCGTCGCCGCGTACGCGGCGCTCGATCAGACGAATGCGGAGCTTCAGAAGGCGCAGGAAGTGCTGCGCGCGACGCAGGCGCAGTACCGCGCCGGCGTCACGACGCTGCCGCTGCTGCTCAACGCGCAGGTGGGCCTCACGCAAGCGCTCACCGACGAGGTCACCTCGGTGTATACCGTGCGGCAAGCCGAACAGGCGCTGCTGTACGCGGAGGGCGCCAACGCCGCCGGGTGAAGTCCCCGGCGGTATGACTTCCACGGTCCCGGTCTGGATCGACGATCCGACCAACGCGGCGATCCTCGCGGTGAGCGAGGATCGCCTCGCGGGCTTTCAGCTCGATCCGTTCGGCGCGATCGCCGAGCGCAGCGGCGTCGACGTCGCGACGGTGCTCGACCGCGTCCGCGCAATGCTGCGCGCGGGCACGATCCGCCGCGTGCGGCAGACGTTGATGGCCACGAATCTCGCCGCCGGCGCGCTCTGCGCGTGGCAAGTCCCGCCCGAGCGCCTCGACGAGGCATTCGCGTGGCTGTTTCGCGAGGACCCGTTCTCCGGGCACGTCGTGATTCGCACGACCGACAGCGTCACCGCCGGCTCGAACTACCGGCTGTGGACCACGCTCAAGGTGCCGCAGGGATTCTCGCTCGAGAAGCACGCCGCGTTTTTGGCGCGCACGATCGGCGCGCAATCGTACCGGCTGATGCCCGCCAAAGCGCTGTTCGCGCTGGGCGTCGGGCACGTGCGCCGGCGCGGCCTGGAGCCCGGCGCGCGCGCCGCGGAACTCGCCCAGGTCAAAGACACCGAGATCGTCGAGCTGAACGCGCTGGAATGGCGCGTGCTCGCGGCCGTCAAACGCGAGCTCGCCGTCGACGAGATCGTGCGTAACGTGTGGGGCGGGCGCGCGCGTGAAGCCGGCGTGTCGCTCGCGGAGTTCGAGCGCATCGGCGAGCAGCTCAACGCGAAGGGCGTCATCGGCCGCTTCTCGACGTTTCTCGAGCACGTCAAACCGCAGCAGCACGCGGGCGGGCAGAGCGTCACGCGCTACAACGGGCTGTTTCATTGGAAGGTCCCGCAAGGCTGCGAGATGGATGCCGGGCGTGAAGTCGGCCGCCATTACGTCATGACGCACGCCTATTGGCGCGAGGGCGGGCCCGAATTCAAGGGCGTCAACGTGATGGGCGTCGCGCACGGCATGGAGAAGGACGCGGTGCTCGCCCACAAGGCGGCGATCGACGCGCACCTGCGCGAAGCGGGGATCGACTTCGATTACACCAACGTGTTCTGGGGCGGGCGCAGCGAGATCAAGCCGTCCGAGATCGCGCCCGAAGCGTACCTGGAATTCTGCAAGAACCACGCTCTCGACCCGGAGGCCATGCGCTAATGTTTCGTCGGATTGTCGCTGCGAGCGCGGTGCTCGCGATCGCGCTGGGCGCGTGCACCAAGGTCGGCGAGACCGTCGCAACCTCGCCCAACGGCGGCGCGAACGGCGCGTCCGGGCCGCACGCGGACCGTCTCGTCATCTCCACCGCGTCGGATCCGAAGAACCTCAACCCGGCGTTCGCCTCGGCGAGCCCGGTGCTCGAGCTCTCGGCGTTCTTGTTCTCGTATACCGTGATCTACGACGACCACGCCAAGCCCGTGCCCGACGCGATCACGGAGATCCCGACGACGGAGAACGGCGAC
The DNA here is from genome assembly GCA_034666305.1 of Vulcanimicrobiota bacterium. Taxonomy (GTDB): domain Bacteria; phylum Vulcanimicrobiota; class Vulcanimicrobiia; order Vulcanimicrobiales; family Vulcanimicrobiaceae; genus Vulcanimicrobium. The sequence goes on along the minus strand of JAXDMA010000313.1, from coordinate 10,798 downwards.
GTGAGCGCCGACGGCAAGACGATCAAATACAAGCTGCGCCACGGGATGAAGTGGCACGACGGCCAGGAGGTGACGTGCCGCGACATGCGCTTCACCTGGCAAGTGATGATCAACCCGAAGAACAACGTCAACACCACGGACGGCTGGAAAGAAATCCAGTCGGTCGACTGCACCGACCCGTATGTGGCCGTCGTGCACCTCAAGCGCGTGTACGCGCCGTTTCTGCAGCAGCTCTGGAGCCTCAACGGCAACGGCCCGATCATGCCCGAGCACCTGCTGGGCAAGCTCAACGACGCCGCCGGAAGCATGAACACCGCGCACTACAACTCGGCGCCGGTCGGCAGCGGGCCCTACAAGTTCGTGTCGTGGGACCGCGGCAGCCAGGTTCGCTTCGAGGTCAACCCCGACTACTACCAGGGCAAGCCGCAGATCCGCGAGGTCGTGTACAAGATCATCCCCGATCAGAACACGCTTGCGACGCAGCTGCAGACGCACGAGATCGATTTCGCTTGGAATCTCGCGGCGTCGTCGCTCGCGCGCGTCCAAGCGATCGAGGGCGACACGACGGTGACGCCCGTGGTGTATACGTTCGAGCACTTCGACTTCAACATGCGCCGGCCGATCTTTCAAGATGTCCGCGTTCGCCGCGCGCTCACGTACGCGGTCGACCGCAAGTCGATGCTCGAGAAGCTGCGCCACAACCTCGGCGAGCTCAGCGACACGTTCTTGGACCCGACGCTGTATCCCGACGCGCAGAACCCAGACATCATGCGGTATCCGTACGATCCCGAGAAGGCGAAGGCGCTGCTCGAGGAAGCGGGCTGGAAAGTGGGCCCCGACGGGATCCGGGTGAAGAACGGGCAGAAGCTGCAGTTCCAGATCTCGACCCAAGTCGAGTCGATCGCCGGCAAAGCTGACGAGGAACAGACGCAGACGTACTGGCATGCGATCGGCGCCGACGCGATCGTGAAGAACTATCCGACGGCCCTGTTCTTCGATAATACGGCCAACGGCATACTCCAGGGCGGCAAGTACGATCTCGCGTTCTTCGCCTGGGTGGCGGCCGCCGACATGGACCAGAGCGCGATTTACTCGTCGCACAACTTCGCGCCGCACGGCCAGAACGCGATCTTCTGGGACAACAAGGTTGCGACCGACGCCATGGACGACGCGAACCAGACCGTCGACATGAAGCGCCGCGTGGCCGACTACAAGATCGTGCAGCGCGAGTTCGCCAAGGACGACGTGTCGGTGATCCTGTGGTTCCGCAAGGATCTCGAGGTGTATACCAGCGCGCTCAAGGGCTTCAGTCCGACGCCGGTGATCACCACGCCGTTCTGGCAGACCTGGAAGTACCACTTCTGAGGACCGCGTTCGCGGCGCTCGGGCTCGCGGCGTGCGCCGCGCTCCCGGGCTCGGCCGGCGCGCAAGCGCAGCAACGCTATCCAGCGGCGCGGCACCCGTATACGATCCCGCACGTGCTGCGCTACGCGACGGGTGAAGACATCGTCGGGCTCAACCCGCATTTGAACTCGCAGCTCGTCGTCACGTACATGGGCTCGCTGGCGATGGCGTGGCTGGTGCGCTACGACGCGCACGACCGGCCGGTGCCGGAGCTCGCGACCGCGGTGCCGTCGCGCGCGAACGGCGGCGTATCCGGCGACGGCAAGACGATCACGTACCACCTGCGGCACGACGCGAAGTGGTCGGACGGCGTGCCGTTCACGTCCGAGGACGTGCGCTTTTCGGCCGAGGTCGTGCGCAACCCGGCCAACAACGAGATCACGCACGTCGGCTTCGACCTGATCGACCGCGTCGACACGCCGGATCCGTACACGGTCGTGTTCCGGCTCAAGCGCCCGCACGCGGGCTTCTACGTGAACTTTTTCGGCTCGGCGTTCGCGCAGCCGTGCATTCTGCCCAAGCATCTGCTGGCCGGCGAGAAGACGATCAACGAAGCGGCATACAACGCGCTGCCGGTGGGGATCGGGCCGTTCAAGTACGCGTCGTGGAAGCGCTCCGACAGCGTCCAGCTCGTACCCGATCCGCTGTACTTCGGCCGCAAGCCCAAGCTCGAGCGCGTGATCTTCAAGATCGTGCCGAGCCGCGACACGGTCCTCACGCAGCTCACGACGCACGAGATCGACCTGTGGCTGCCCGTTCCCGCGGCGTACTACGATCGCGTGCACGCACTGCCCGGCGTGCGCGTCACGCGCCGCTCCGGGTTCGGCTACAACCACATCGACCTGCAGACGCAGCACGGCGCGCTGCGCGATCCGGTGGTGCGGCGCGCGTTGCGGCTCGCGACGGACCGCGCGACGATCCTCGCCAAGATTCGGCACGGCGTCGGGATCCTCGCCGAGACGGTGATCCCGCCCGCGCACCGGTTCCACCTCGACGCGCCGCTGATCCCGTTCGACGTCGCTGCGGCGAACACGCTGCTGGACGGCGCCGGCTGGCGGCGCGGCGCCGACGGCATCCGCGCGAAAAACGGCGAGCGGCTCGCGCTGGGGTTCGCGATCGGCACCGGCTTGCCCGATACCGAAGCCATCGTCGAGCTCGTGCGCGCGAATTGGGCGCAAGTCGGCGTCACGTTCGAGCTGCGCAAGTATCCGTCGCCGCTGTTCTTCGCGCCCGCGCAGACGGGCGGCATCATCTACGGCGGCAAGTACGACGCGACGATGTACGCGTGGATTCTCGGTCCGAACGCCGACCTCACCAACCTGTTCTCGTGCGACCGCGTCCCGCCCAAAGGCGCGAACGTGCCGCGCTATTGCGACCGCGACGTGGACCGCGCGCTCGAGCGATACGACCTGACGTACGACGAAGGCGGCCAGCGCGCGGCGCTGCGCTTCGTGCAGGAGCGCGTGATGCGCGATGCCCCGACGATCGTCCTCGACGCGCGCGAGGACGTGTTCGCGTACAACGACGACCTGCGCGGATTTCAGCCCAACCACGTCACCGCGTTCGACGATCTCGTCGACGCCGACATTTGAGGAGCGTACCGGTGAAGAGAGCTTTGGCGACAATCGCGGCCTGCGTGCTGCTCGCGGCGTGCACGAAGACGAGCGAGGTGGCGACGACGTCCGGTCAGGCGGCGGGCTCGTCCGCGGGCCCGCACAACAGCTACACGATCGCGCACACCCTGCGCATCGGCGACACGCAGGACATCACGTCGCTCAACCCGCACCTCGCGTCGGCCGCGGCGCTGGGCAACCTCTCGGAGCTCACGATGGCGTACCTCGTGCGGTACGACACCAACAACCGGCCCGTTCCCGAGCTCGCGACCGAGGTCCCGACGCAGGCGAACGGCGGCGTGAGCAAAGACGGAATGACGATCACTTGGCACATCCGCAAGGGTGTGAAGTGGTCCGACGGCGTGCCGTTCGACGGCGACGACGTGGTGTGGTCGACCAACGCGGTCAACAATCAGGCCAACAACGAGATCGGGCGCGGCGGGTGGGATCTCATCAGGAAGATCGACGAGCCCGACAAGTTCACCGTCGTCTATCACCTGAGCAAACCGTACTCCGGCTACCTGCCGACCTTCTTCGGGAGCGCCGGTGCGAACCCGTGCATTCTGCCCAAGCATTTGCTCGCGAACATGCCCAACTTCAACAACGCCGACTACAACAGCAAGCCGGTCGGCATCGGTCCGTTCCGTTACGTCCGGTGGATCCGCAGCGATCGCGTCGAGCTGGAGCCCAACCCGTTTTACTGGCGCGGCAAGCCGAAGCTCCAGCACATCACCTATCGCTTCATCCCCGACCGCAACACGCTGCTGACGCAGCTGCAAACGGGCGAGATCGACTTGTGGCCCAAAGTCGGAGCGGGCTACTACGATCGCGTCAGGGCGCTGCCGAACGTCGCGGTCGCGCGCTTCCCGGGCTATTTCTACTCGCACGTTACCTTCAACGTGCTGCATCCGGCCGTCAGCGACCCGGCCGTGCGCCTCGCGATCGCGTACGCGACGGACCGCGAAACGATCCGGGCGAAAGTCAATCACGGCACCGGCACCCTCTCGGAGACGCAGGTGACGCCCGTCTCGCCGATGCACACCGATCGGCCGCTTCGCGCGTTCGACATGGCGAAGGCGAACGACATCCTCGACAAGGCGGGCTGGGTGAAAGGTGCGGACGGCGTGCGCTCCAAGAACGGCGTCCGGCTCGCGCTGCAGTTCGTCTCGTACACCGGAGCGGCGGATACCGATCAGCTCATCGAGCTGCTGCGCCAGTCATGGATGCAGGCGGGCGTCCAGTTCGACATCAAGCGCGTGAGCCAGGCGCTGTTCTTCGCACCGGTTGCGCAGAACGGCCCGATCTTCGCCGGCAAGTTCGACGTGTCGAGCTTCTCGTGGGGCGCGACGCCGGACGAGGACTACACGCCCAACGTCAGTTGCGAAGACGTGCCCCCCAAGGGTGAGAACGTGTCGCGGATCTGCGACCCGGCGATCGAGAAGCTCCTGACGCAGGAGAAAGCGGCGTACGACGAGCCCGACCGTAAAGCGGTGATCGCGAAACTGGACGACCGAATCGCCGAAACGGTGCCCTATTTCGTGATGTATATCCGGGACGAGATCCACGCATACAACCACGACCTGCAGAACTTTCACCCGAGCGCGTCCACGCCGTTCGACGATTTCATGAACGTCGACATCTAGTGACTTCAGCCTGCGGCTGAAGCTCTCGCGGTCCTCGCTTCGCTGCGGTCCGCCTTCCTGCGTGTTCGAATAATCGTTACTCCGAGCAGAACGCAGCCCGCGAGCGGCAGCGCACGCAGCGCGCCCCACGCGGGTTGCCGTGCTGCGAGGCCCGCCGCGCGCTGCTCGCCGGCCCACACGGCGCTCGCGCCGGCGGCCGCGGGCGCGCGGTAACCGGCGGGGAGCGCGTCCGGCCAAACCGGCGCGGGGAACGCGCGGCCGAGCGGCGCCGCGACGCACGCTAGGGCGACGATTGCGACGAACGGAGCGAGGTCGGCCCGGGTGATGCGCGCACCCCTGCCCAGCGCGGCGAAGCCGCACGCGAACGCGACGCCGAGCGCGACGATCTGCGCGGCGGCAGCAGGCCGCTGCGTCAGGCCGAACCAGTCGACGCAGATCAGCGCGGCCGCGACGCCGGCCCACGCGCGCGCGGCGCCCTGCGTGCGGACCGCCAGCGCAATCAGCGCGATCAGTTCGATCACGAAGTCGTGCTCGTGAAAGAACGGAACCGCGAGCGGGTATGCGGCCAGCGCCAGCAGCATGCCGTCGAACGCATCGAGGCGAGCGCGAACGGTAACGAAGGCGACCGCGGCGACCGCGAGGATCGCGCACGCGATCGCAAAGGTGATCGCCGGCAACGGCGCCGCGCCCAACGCCCACGCGATCGCGCCCGGCGTGTGCTGGATCGCGACGAAGCGTTCGGCGTTCGTGTGTTCGCGGAGCAGCGCGAGGTAGGCGACAAAACCGTGCGCGCCGCCGCCCGATGCGAGCGTCAGCGCGCCAAACGCGAGCGCACCCAAGGCGGCGGACCCGAGCGCGACGCGGTCGCGCATCCGCGCGACGAGCGTGAAGGCAAGGTTCGGCTGGATGCCGGCGAGCAGCGTCGCGACGGCGCCCGCCGCGCTCGCGCGGCGTTCGTACGCGACGAGCGCGCATGCGATCGCAGCTGCCGACAGCAGCGCGGCTTGACCGAGCGCGATGTCGCTGATGCCCGGGCCGCTCGCGATCACCAGCAGCACGGCGCCGAAGAGCGCCGCGGCGCCGCGCGCGCGCACGAGCGCGAGCGCGGCGAGCGCCAGCGCAACGAGCGCCGCGATCAAGAATGCGGTCCACACCTGCACCGCGACGGCGTACGGCAGCCGCGCGAGCGCGCCGAACAACGGCAGTGCCGCGGCGGGGCCGACGTACGGCAGCAGCTCGTCGCGCTCGGGGTCGACGCCGGCGATCGCGCGTTCCGTGTTCCACACCGCGCGCGACCATGGGTCGCCGCCCGCGTTCCACGTGGCGCCGGCCGCGTAGTACGCCTCAAAGTCGCGCCCGAACGGTCCTTGCGTCGCCGGCGGCCGGAACGCGGTGAACGCGAGAGCCAGCGCGAGCAGCGCGCCCGCGAACGCGACGTTACGTCGCAGCGTAGAGCCCGAGGCGTTCGATCCGCCCGCCGTTGCCCATCACGTACGCGACGCCGCCGGGAAAGCGCGCTTCGTACGCTTGCGCATACACGACCGGCGCGGGGCCGCCGACGGCGGTGACGTACCGTTCGTCGAGCGACGAGAACGCCGCGTCTAGCGCGACGTCGCCGGGCGACAGCCGGAACGAACCGTAGTCGCGCGCCGCCAGCCCTGGTGCACGATCGGCTTTGGGCACGTAGTATTCCAGCGCGACGAGGGCGGCGTCCACGTAGAAGAGGCTCAAGAAGTAGCGCTTGCCGTCCTCGCGCGCGGCGTACGTGTGCCAGCCTCGCATCGGATACGAGAACGCCACGCCGAACGCGCGCTCCACGTCGGCGCGCGTCGTCGTGCCGAGCGCGAGGACGAGCTGTTCGTTCGCCAAGACGACGGCCCGGTCGAGCGGCGCTGGGGCGACATTGGGCCGCCCGCGGCCGGCCTCGTAGACTTGCGCAAGGATCTCGACCGCGCGCCGCATTGCGAAGTCCGGCGCCGGCGGCTCTGCATCCGGCGTTTCTCCCGAGCCCGGCGGACGGCTCATCCGCGGGGCGTGACGATGTGCGTCGCCGCCGAGCCGGCGACCGCGATGGCGATCAGCGCGAAATAGGCGACGGCGAGCGTGCCGCGCTGCCCGGGTGACGCGATCTGCGTGAGCGGGTCTACTTGGCCGCGCCACGCGGCGATACCGCGCGGCACCGACGACACCAGCACGAAGATCAGGATCAGCACCGTGAAGGGCGTGAAATGCCGGAACACGACGACCCATGCCACGAGCAGTGCGACGCCGACGAGCCAGATGCGCCCGTCGATCGCGCCGGCCACGCGCCCGCCGTCGAACGGGAACGCGGGGATGAGGTTGAAGAGGTTCAAGAAGAACCCGACGTACGCCGCGGCGATCCAGAACGGCTCGCCGGTCGCGATCCCGTAGCCCCAGCACACGGCCGCGGCAGCGACGCCGAAAACGGGCCCCATCAGCGCCGCGATCGCGTTGCGCGCGGGATCGGCGGTCATCGGCGAGCTCACGAACGCGCCCAGCCCGGGGATGAACAGCGGCAGCGACACCGCGGTGCCGAAGTTGCGAAACGTGAGAAAATGCCCCATCTCGTGCACGAGGATCAGCAGCACGAACACGACGCCGAATTTCCAGCCGAAGAGCAGCGCGTAGAACCAGATCGACAGGAACATCGAGCCGAAACTCAGCAGCAGCTTCGGCGCCAGGATCAACCACTTGAAGCTGAACGCGAGCGCGAGAAACGTCTTGAACTTGACCGCCGCAATGCCGAGCGCGACCAGGATCCCGCCCGCGGCTCCGCCGCCCGGGCGTTTCTTCTGCGTCGTCGGCGCCAGCGTGAACGGTTCGTGCGGGTCCTTGTCGTGCATCCGCGGGTAGTTCTCGCTCGGATCGCGCGCGTCCGCTGACACACGCGGACGCGCTCGCCGTCGCCGCGGCGTTCGGGATCGACGTCGACGGCGCGCGCACCGTGGTGCTGGAGGGCGGCTACTCCAACGAGTCGGTGCGCGTGGATGCGCGCGCCGGCCGGTTCGTCGTGCGCCGCTACGGCCGCTTGCACGTGACGCGCGACGCGATCGCGTTCGAGCATGCCGTCGTCGCGCATGCCGCCGAGCAGCTGCGCGAGGTCGTGGCGCCGTTACGCGATTCCGCCGGCCGCACGATCGTGACGCCGCCGGGCGGCGGCTCCGCAGCAGTGTTCCCGTACGTCGAAGGCGTGGCGGGCCGGCGCGATCTGGGGACCGCTTGCGCGGCGGCGCGCGTCCTCGCGCGCTTTCACCGTGCCGTGCGCGAGGCTCATTTCGCCGGCGGGATGCGCAGCGCGCGCTTCGTCGGGACGTTCGCATGGCTGCGCGACCGGTTCACCCGTTTCGCCGCCGATCCGCTCGTCGCGCGCAAACTCAACTGGGACGCGCTCGTCGCCGCGACGACGGCGGCCACCGCGCGCGTCGCACCGCGCGCCGCCGGCTTGCCGCATCTCGTCGTCCACGGCGACCCGAACCCCGGCAACGTGGTGAGCGTCAAAGCCGGTGAGGTGAACGGTTTGATCGACTTCGACTTCGCGCACGAGACGGAGCGCGTGTACGACATAGGCACGCTCGTGGACGAGTTCGGGCGTGAGGACGACGACGGGCCGCTGATGCTCGCGCGCGTCGCGCCACTGCTGGCCGCGTACGCGCAAGAGGCGCCGCTCGCTCCGGACGAGCGCGAGCTCGTGCCCGAAGCGATGCTGCGGCGCGCGGCGACGCTCGTGTGGTATGTCGTCACGCGCCACGGCGAGCGCGTCCCCGGCGACGTCGGCGGCGCGCCGCGCTACGCCGCGCGCGCGGCCGAGATCGTCGCGCACGCCGGCGCGATCCGCGACGCCGCAGGTGCCTAGGCTCGTGAACGCGCTGCTGTGGGCGCTGCTGGCGCTCGCCGTCGCGCTCGTGATCGTCATGACCTGGCACCCGTGGGTGACGCCGTGGACGGGCGTTCCTCGCTAGCGAGCAGAACGCAACCGAAATGACACGCATCGTCGTGCTCGGCGGCGGGTTCGCCGGCGTCGCCGTCGCGCGGCGGCTGGAAAAGAAGCTCAGGCGCGACGAGGCGGAGATCGCCCTGGTCAGCCGCGACAACTTCACGCTGTTCACGCCGATGCTGCCCGAGGTGAGCTCCGGCGGGCTGGAGCCGCGGCACGTCGCCACCCCCGTGCGCGCGCAGCTCCGCCGCACGACGTTCGTCCTCGGTGAGATCGCGCGCGTCGACCTCGACGTAAAATCCGTCGAAGCACGTCATCCCATCACCGGCGCGGTCACGCGCCTCGCGTACGATCACCTCGTGCTGGCGCTCGGCTCGGTCACGTCCACCTTCGGCATTCCGGGCGTGGCCGAGCACACGCTCCCGCTCAAAACGCTCGAAGACGCCGAGACGCTGCGCAACCGCGTCATCGCGGCGCTCGAGCAGGCCGTCGTCACGCCGCCGGGCCCGGAGCGCGACCGGCTGCTCACGTTCGCCGTCGTCGGCGGCGGTTACACCGGTTGCGAGTGCGCGGGCGAGCTGGTGGACTTCTTCCATTCGATCGTGCCGTTCTACCGGCCGCTGCGCGTGAGCGACGTGCGCATGATCTTGATCGAAGGCGGAGCGGCACTGCTGCCCGATCTTCCGGCGGCGATGGGGCGCTACACCACGCGTCATCTCGCGCGCAGGCGCGTCGAGCTGATCATCGGCGACGGCGTCACGCGCATCGACGGCGACGGCATCGCGTTGAGCTCCGGCAAGCAGATCGCGTCGGCGACCGTGGTGTGGAGCGCCGGCGTGCGGCCCTCACCGGTGCTGCGCGACATGCCGGGCTGCCTGCACGCGCGCAACGGCGGCCTCGTCGTGAACGAGGACATGTCCGTGGCCGGACGCGCCGGCGTATGGGCGCTCGGAGACTCCGCGTGGATCCCCACGCGGTCCGGCGCGGATCTCAACGACAAGACCGCCTGGTACCCGGCGACGGCGCAGCACGCCATTCGCGAGGGCCCGTCGCTCGCGGACAACATCATTGCGACGCTGCGCGGCAAGCCGACGAAGCCGTTCCGCTACACGTCACTGGGAACGATGGCGTCGCTGGGTGGACGGCGCGGCGTCGCGGCGCTCCCGGGCGGCTTCGTGCTCACCGGGTTCTTGGCGTGGTTTTTGTGGCGCGGATATTACCTCGCGCGGCTGCCGGGGCTCGATCGCCAAGTGCGCGTCGCGTTCGACTGGGCGATCGGCGTGATCTTCCCGCGCGACATCGCGGAGCTGCGGCTCTACACCGAGCGCGGCCAGCAACAGTCCGAGCGCGACGCGGGGCTCGTCGCGTCGCGGCCGGCGCGCGAGGACGTGTGATGCAGCGCCCGCTCTTGTTCGCGGCACATCCGGGCCACGAGCTGCGCGTCTACGGCTGGCTCAAGGAAACGAAGCCCGCGGTATGTTTTCTGACCGACGGCTCGGGCGCCGACGGCGTGTCGCGCGCAGCGCGTTCGGATGCCGTCCTCGAGTCCGCCGGTGCCGTCGCGGGGCCGATGTACGCGGTCGCGTCCGACCGGACCGTGTACGCCGCGCTGCTCGAAGGAAACGCGGAATTCTTTTGCGCGCTCGCGCGCCGCTTGGCGAACGTCATCGTGGACGGCGAGTACGCGTTCGCCGCCGGCGACGCCGCCGAGGGCTACAACCCGAGTCACGACGTCGCGCGAATGCTGCTCGATGCCGCGGTCGGGTTGGCGCGGCGCGGCGGCGCGCGTGTCGCGAACTACGCGTTCCCGGTCGTCGGGCATCCGCTCGAACCGCCCGCGGGTGCGTTCGTGCAATCGTTGTCGGTGCAGCTCGACGATGCGACGCTGCACGAGAAGATCGAACGCGGCCGCGCGTACGCGCACGACACCGGCGGCATCTTGGTGAGCGAAGTCGATGAGGCGATCGAGCGCTTCGGAATCGAGGCGTTTCGCGAGGAGCGGCTGTTCGAGGCCGGCGACGGCGCCCTGGACGCGGTGTTCGACCGCGCGAAACCGTTCTACGAAACGTACGGCGAGCAGCAAGTCGAGGCCGGAAAGTATTCGTTCGTGCTGCGCTGGGCCGACCACGTGCGACCCGTCGCGGCGGCGTTGCGTCAGGTCGTCGCCGCCTCGTAAGGCAGCG
>JAXDMA010000312.1:0-14386 GCA_034666305.1 Vulcanimicrobiota bacterium | reverse complement strand
GCCAGGATGGCGAGAGCGAGCCCGAGTGTAGCGAGAGCTCGCGCAGGAAGCGCGAGCCGAGCGGCCCCGCAACGAAGTGCACGCCGCACCGCCCCCACCCAAATCGCAAGCAAAAACGTCACTCGGTCCGCACCACATCAGCAGTCCGAATCCTCGCCGCAACCCCAGCCGGATACACCCCGGCCAAAACCGCCGCCACCACCACGAGCGCGATCGTCTCGAGCAGGAACAGCCACGGCACGTGCAGCTCGATGAGCCACCCGAACGCCTGCCGGTTGACCACGAAAATCAGCAACAACGCGAGCAGCATCCCGACGAACACGCCCAGACCGCCGCCGAGCAGCCCAATCCCGGCCGCCTCGGTCAACACCACCCGCCGTACGCCGCCGCGCGTGACGCCGAGATACCGCAAGATCCCGAACTCCGCACGCCGTTCCAACACCAGCGCAAACAGCGTCGAGATCACGCCCAGCACCGCGATCGTGACGGCGATGACGTCGAGCGCGTACGTGATGGCGAAGGTCCGGTCGAAAATCCGAACGACGAGATCGCGCAGCTCGCGATTGGTCTGCACGTCGATCCGCAGCGGAGCCACCGCACGCACGACCGCCGAACGCAGCCGCGGCAGGTTCGCGCCGGGCGCCGCGTACAGGGCAACCGAGTTGATCGAGTCGTCGCGAAACAGCCGCCGGTAGGTGCGCACGTCGAGCAGCACGATCCCCGCGTCCGACGAGTAATCGTTGTAGACGCCCGCCACCGTGAACGGCGTCGATCCGGACGGCGTCGGCAAGTCGATGCGGTCGCCCCGCGCCACGCCGAACTTCGTCGCGAACGTTTCGGACACGAGCACGTTCGTCGTCCCGGTGAGCGCGCGTGCAAGCGCTGCCGGATCGCCGTCGCCGAGCACGCGCAGATGCCGGCGCGTGGCGACGGTTGCAAGATCGGTCACGCCCAGGTTGGTCAGACGCCCGCGAAACGGCAGCTCCAGCCCGCGAAACGTATCCACGCCCGCGACCCCGGGGACGGATGCGATGCGCTCCGCGACGCCGTGCGAGAACCGCGCGTCGGCCGACGCGTCCGCGAGCCCGAGCGGGCGCACGAAGAGGTCGGCGCGCAGCGTCTCGTCGGCCCACGCGACGATCGTCGTGCGAAACGACGCGACCAGGACGGCGACCGAAACCATCATCCCGATCGCGATCATCAGCGACGCGACTGCGACCGCGGTGCGCAACGGCGCGCCGGCGAGGTTCGCGGCGGCGAGTCCTAAGGTCGGGCGGCGCGCCGCCAGCGTGGTTCCGGCGCGGGCAAGCGCGTCGACCGCGAGCGGCGTGCACAGCGAACCACCGAAGATGATCAGCAGTCCGGCGACGTAGCCGAAAACCGGCACGCCGTCGAGCGCGGGCGCGCGCGTGCAGGCGAGCGCGATCGCCAGCAGCCCGATCCCGGCGAGCGCGGCGCGCGGCGCAAAGCGCGGGCGGCGGCGCTCGAGCCCTTGCGCGCGCATCGTGATCGCCGGCGGCGTCGTGGCCGCGTCGAATGCCGGAAATGCCGCCGCGACGATCGCCGCGACGACGCCGAGCGCGAACGCTTTCACGAAGAGCATCGGATCGTACGCGACGGCATCCGCGTGCGAGCCCACGTAGAGCGTGTCCACCGTGCGCGAAACCGCGGCGACGGAAAACCGCGCGAGCAGCGCACCGATACCGAGCCCGAGCAGCGAGCCCAGCACGCCGACGAGCGCGCCCTCGGCAGCGAACGTGCGGAACACCGCGCCGCGCGTAGCACCCAGGGCGCGCACGGTGCCGATCTCGGCACGGCGCTGCACGACGGAGATCGCAACCGTGTTGTAGATCAAATACATGCCGACGAGCAGCGCGACGTAGGCGAGCGCTGCAAGGTTGAGCTGAAAGCTCTGCAGCATGCGCTCGATCTCGCCGGTGCGCGTCTTCGGGCGAATTGCGCGCGCGCCCGGTGGAATCGCGGCCGCGACCGCGCGTTCGACGGCGGCCAGCCGCGCCGGCTCGACGACGAGATCGATGCGGTCGAGCAGCCCGATCTTGCCGAACAGCTCCTGCGCCGTTGCGACGTCGACGAAGACGACGCTTGAGTCGATGCCGACGGTACCGCGCGGAACGATGCCGGCGATGCGCAGCGCCACGTCGCGGTCGCCCGACAGCGCGTGCACGGTGTCGCCCGCACGCCGCTGCAGCCGCTCGGCCAGCGCTGTGCTGACGAACGCGCCGCGCGCGTTCACCAGCATCCACGGATCGGCCGACTGCGGCGCGACGGTGCCGGGAGACGAGCCCGAGACATCACCGGCGCCCGGCAGCGGCCGCAACAGATCGACGCCGAGCACGCGCAGGATCTCGCCCGAGAACGGATCGCCGGATTTGGCGCCCACCGTGAGCGCGTCCTCGATCGTCGGGCTCGCATACGTGACGCCGGGTATGTCTTGGACGCGCACGATCGTGCGCTCGTCGAAGCCGCGCCCGACGCCGAGCACCTGCAAGTTCACCTTGGTGGAAACGACGTTCACGCTGGACTGAAACGATGCCACCGCGGTCGCGTTGGCGAGGTCGATCGCCAGCCCGATCGCGACGCCGAGCGCTACCGCCGCGAGGGTGACGAGCGCGCGCAGCGCGTTGGAACGCAGCGGGCCGAGAACGAGCGCAAAAAAGAGCGGGCTCACCGAGAGACTTGGACGACGCGCGGGATCAAACGATGCGGCCGTCGCGCATGTGGATGATCCGGTCGCAGATCTGCGCCGCGTCGTCGCTGTGCGTCGCCATGAGAATCGCCTGCCCGGTGCCGGCGAGCGCGCGCAGCAGGCTCAAGACCGTCGCGCCCGTTGCCGAGTCGAGGTTGCCGGTCGGCTCGTCGGCGAGCACGATCGCGGGGCCGTGCACGATCGCGCGCGCGATCGCGACGCGCTGGAGCTGGCCGCCGGAGAGTTGCGCGGGGTACGCGCGCGCCTTGTCGGCCAGCCCGACGCTCGCGAGCGCCGCGTTCACGCGCGCACCGATCTCGGCGCGCGCGACGCGCTGCAGCACCAGCGGAAGCGCGACGTTGTCCGCGGCGCGCAGCGCGGGCAGCAGGTTGAAGAATTGGAACACCGTGCCGACGCGGTCGCGTCGCAACCGCGTGAGGCGGTCGTCGTCGAGCTCGTTCGTCACGTTCCCATCGACGCTCACGCTGCCGCTGCTGGGCAAATCTACGCAGCCGACGAGGTTGAGCAGCGTCGACTTGCCGCACCCGCTCGGGCCGACGAGCGCGACCATCTCGCCGCGCCGCACGTCGAGCGTCACGCCGTCGAGCGCGCGGACCGCATCCGCACCGGCGCCGTACACTTTGGTTGCGGCGCGAACCATCACGGGATGGACGTCGTGCCGCTCTGCTCGCGCCACGGCGTCAGTCAACGGCGCGCTCATTCAGCGCTCCGCGTCGCCCGCGTCACGAAACACCAAGGCCGCATTGATCCCGCCGAAGCCCGCGGAGTTGGACAGGACGCTGCGCACCGGGCGGTCGAGTCGCGTGGTCGTGACGGCGAGGTTGCAATCCGCATCGTCCGTATTGACGCTGCGCGGCACGATTCCGTGCACGATCGACGCCAGGGACAGCGCAGCCTCCCAGGCGCCGGTCGCACCGAGGGCGTGTCCGTGCTGGCCCTTCGTCGCGGTCACCGCGATCGACGCCGCACGTTCGCCGAAGACGAGCTCCATCGCGACCGCTTCGCAGCGGTCGCCCAGCGGCGTGCCGCTGCCGTGCGCGTTGACCACGTCGACGTCTTCCGGCGCGAGGCCCGCCTCGTCGAGCGCGCGGCGCATCGCCGCCGCGTTCATGGACCCGTCGGGACGCGGGGCCGACATGTGGTGCGCGTCGTTGGTGAGCCCGTATCCGGCGACCTCGCCGTAGACGCGCGCGCCGCGCGCGCGCGCGTCTTCGAGCCGCTCGAGCAGCAGCACGCCGGCACCCTCGGCCATCACGAAACCGTCTCGCGCGCGATCGAACGGGCGGCTTGCCGCGTGCGGCGCGTCGTTGCGCGTCGACATCGCTCGGATAATCGTGAAGGCGCCGTACACGAGCGGCGACAGCGGCGCCTCGACGCCGCCCGCAAGCGCGGCGCGCACGTCGCCGCGCGCGATCGCGCGGTACGCGTCACCGATCGCGACCGCACCCGACGCACACGAGTTCCCGTTGGCAACGGTCGGACCGCGCAGGTCGAACTCGATCGCGACGTTGCATGCCGCGGCTCCGCCGAATACCGAGATCGCGAGCAGCGGCCGCACGGCCTCGATGCCCCGCCGGCGAAAGACGTCGTGCTGCTCGTCGGCAAACGCAAGTCCGCCCAGCGCCGAGCCGAGGTACACGCCGACGTCGCCCGAGGCCCCGTTCGGACGATAGCCGCCGTCGTCCAGCGCGAGGCGCGCCGCCGCGACCGAGAACTGCGAGAAGCGATCGGTCCATCGCAAACGTTTGTCGGTCAGAAAGTCCCGCGGCTCGAAGTCGTCGATCTGGGCCGCGATGCGCGAGCGGTACGTGCTCGCGTCGAAGCGCGTGATCGGCCCCACGGCCACGCGCTCGGACAACACGCCGTCCCAGAAGGCGCTCATGCCGATGCCGAGCGGCGTGACGACGCCGATGCCCGTCACGACGACCCGGTGCAATGCGTTCACGCCTGCGACTCGGCGATCTTTTTAATGCGCGCAAGCGTCTTTGCGGCGACGCCGTGCACGAAGTAGTCGGAGACGACGTGCTTGCCGAGAAACTCCGCGGCGACCGGAAACAGAAACTTCAGGCGGTGCTCGATCGTCACGCGCGTTCCGGTCGCGCACGGCTCGAAGATCCACTCGACGTCCATCCCGCGCGTCCAGCCGCGCAGGTGTCGAAACGCGATGTGCGGCGTCACCGGATCGTTCTTCTGCTCCGCGACCCAGCGGATCGGGAACACGTCCTGCCACGCGCCCATCGCCACGACGCGCACCGGCCCGCGCTCTTCGAGCACGCGCACGTAGCGATAATGCGGAAGGATGTCCGGCCAGCGCTCCGTCGCCGCGCCGAGCGCGTACACCACGTCCGGCGGCGCCGCGATGTCGACCGTGTTGCGCGTGATCGTCACGCGAGGAGCCTGCCGAGCACCGACGGGCGAAACGCGTTGCGCGGCGGGATCGCGCCGGCGAGCACGTCGACGAGCGTCGCCGCAACGTCCGGAAAGCGCGCCAGCCGCACGGCCGCGCGGCGTGCGAGCGGCGGCACGTCGACCAGCAGCGCGACCGTCGCGCACAACCGCCGGCGCCACGCGACGTCACCGGTTCGCCACCGCGAATACGCGGCGAATGCGGCGGCTTCGGCCGAGCGGTCGTGCAGCGACGCGACGATCGCTTCCGCGGCGCGTTCCGCGCCGGTGAGCGCGAGGAAGATCCCCTGGCCCGTGAACGGGTCGAGAAAACCCGCGGCGTCGCCGACCAGCAGCGCGCCCGGCACAGTCGGGCGGCGCACGTCGTGCGCGAGCGGACCGATCGAGACGCGCGGTCCGAGCCGCACGGCGCCCGCGAACGACCGCACGCCCCGGCCGAGCGCGTCGGCCGCGCCGCCGACCCCGGCGTCGACGTCGCGCGACCACGCTGCGAGCCGGTCTTTCGGTACCACGACCATCACGTTGGCACGCAGTTCTGAAAGCGGGTTGAGTGCGAAATACGCGCCGCCGCCGACGTACATCTCCACGTGTCCGTCGAACGAGCCGAACCCCTCGTAGTGTCCGCCGACCGCGTACCGCGCGCCGCGCCGGACCGGCTTCGTGAGCCCGAGCTTGCGGGCGACGACCGAACCGAGCCCGTCGGCGCCGACGACGATCTGCGCGCGCCGCTCTTCCAGCCCGCCTTCCGCAGTGCGCACGCGCACGCCGGCGCAGCGGCCGTTCTCCACGATCAACTCGTCGACGCGTGCGCGCTCGAGGCTTGCGCCCGCAGCCACCGCCGCGTCGAGCAGCACCGCGTCGAGCACGTCGCGCGCGCACGCCAGCGCCGGCCGCGCGAACGCGAGCGCAACCGGCGGTGCACCGGGCGGTACCAGCCGCACGCCGCGCAGCGCCGACGACACCTCGCGCACGGCGGCGAGCACGCCGAGGCGCCCCAGCGCGTCGACGGCGCCGCCGTTGAGGTACTCGCCGCACACTTTCGTGCGCGGAAAACGCGAGCGCTCGACGATCAGGACGCCGATGCCCGCACGCGCGAGCAGCAACGCCGTCGCGCTCCCGGCCGGCCCGCCCCCAACCACCACGACATCGGGTTTCACGGCGCTCCGCCCCCGGCTCCGCGCCCCGTTTCGTCGGTTAGGGTCATGCGGAAGAAGGGTTCGCGGCGTACGCGCGGTGCGGTCCAGCCGGCGTCGCGCGCGAGCGCGAGCGCTTCGCCGGGCGTGTACGCGCGCCGCACCGAGAGCGGCGCGTCGTGGCGCGTCAGGCGGTTGCGCGTGGTGCGCGACCACAGCCACGTCGCGGCGAACGCGACCGGCGACCGGCGCAGGTCGCAGACGACCGGGCTGACGCGCGCGACGCGGCGCAGTTCGCGCAACAGCGCGCGCGCGCCGTCGGGTTCGAAGTGATGCAGCGCGAGCGTGCACGTGACGACGTCGAACGCACCGTCGGCAAACGGCAGCGCACCGCCGTCGGCGCGCACGAAGCTGAGCGCCGGGTCGGACCCGGTCGAACGGCGCGCGATGGCGAGCATCTGCTCGCTGTGATCCAGGCACGTCACGTGCAGTTGGACGCCGCGACACGCGCCGTCGCGCACGAGCGCGAGGGGAATGTCGGCGGCGCCGCTGCCCACGTCGAGGACGCGGCGGGCACCGAGGCGGCGCAGCGCGCGCACGACCGGCGCCGTTCCACCCAGCCTTGCGTTCGCGAATGCAATGTCGCGCAGGTTCGCTTCGAGCTCGCCGGCGTCCGCGACGGGCTCGTCCATTAGCTCGCGGGCTATCGTGCGCCGCACGCGAGCTTCGCCATCAGGCTACTTCTTGTACCACTCCGCGTTGATCTCGATGTAGTTCTTCCACTTTTCCGGAACGTCGGAGTCGGCATAGATCGCTTCGACGGGACACGCGGAGACACACGCACCGCAATCGATGCACACTTCCGGATCGATGAAGAGCATCGTATCGTCATCTTCGCCATGGATGCAGTCCACCGGACATACGTCCACGCACGACTTGTCCTTGGTCCCGATGCACGGCTCGGTAATGATGTAGGTCATCGCCGGGAAGGGGTTGCGCGGCGAGCCGGTTCGCTCCTACCGAGAACGTACCGAAACGCCCGGCTGTAACAGCCGAGCGTTTCGAGCATTCCGAGCTGTTGTCGACGCGGCGTCAGTACGTGGCGCGCTTGCCCGTGACGGCGCGAATGATGAACAAAAGGATGACGGCTCCGACGAATGCGACGATGATCGACCAGATGTTGAGGCCATCGACGCCTTGGTGACCGAACAGATTGAACACCCAGCCGCCGATGAAGGCGCCGATGATACCGATGATGATGTCGCCGAGGATTCCGCCCGGGCCCTCACCAGGCACGACATATTTGGCGAGGAACCCCGCGATGAGTCCGACGATGAGCCAGCTGATAATTCCCATGTGTGCTTTGTACCCTTTCCCTCTGCCCCGTAAGTAGGCGGGCGCTGCCGCGTTGCAGGCACAACCTTCCCGGGAAATTTTTGAACGAAACGGCTCACTCGCCGCTCGCTTGCTCGCATTCGACCGAGTGCTCGGCGGCTTCCGAAACCGGACCTCGCCGCTGCGGGTAGGTGAATCACGATGACCGCAACCTGCGAGGTCTGCCGGGCGAAGCCCGCGAGCGTGCGCGACTACGCTCTCCGTTCCGGCCGGTGGGTCGAGGCCGAAGTTTGCGACCAATGCGCGCGCAAGCGGCGCCGCGCACCCTTCGCGGTGCTCGGCATCGCCGCGGCGGCCGCCGCACTGTTCGGCGGCGCCGCCGTCGCGATCGACGCCGCGAACCGCCGCAGCAATCCGGGCGGGGAACCGTCCCCGGCCGCGCAGCCGCTGGGCGACCTGGGCCGCGTCTTTCGCGGCAATTCCACCCTCTCGCAGTACTCGCGCGACCTCACGGAAGCGGCTCGCAAGAACGAGCTCGATCCGGTGATCGGGCGCGACGAGGAGGTCGAGCGCGTCGTCTCGATCCTCGCGCGGCGCAGCAAGAACAACCCGGTGCTCATCGGCGAGCCCGGCGTCGGCAAGACGGCGATCGTGGAAGGCCTCGCGCAACGCATCGCCCGCGGCGACGTGCCGCAATCGCTGCGCGACAAGCGCGTGCTGGCGCTCTCGCTCGGCCCGCTCGTCGCCGGCACGAAGTATCGCGGTGAATTCGAAGGCCGCGTCAAGCGCATCCTCGACGAGGTCAAGCGCGCCGGTCGCGACATCATCCTCTTCATCGACGAGCTGCACACGCTCGTCGGCGCCGGCGCCGCGGAAGGATCGCTCGACCTGAGCTCGATGATCAAACCGGAGCTCGCGCGCGGCGAGCTCCAGTGCATCGGCGCGACGACGTTCGACGAGTACCGCAAGCACGTGGAGTCGGACGCCGCGCTCGAGCGGCGCTTCCAGCCGGTGCACGTCGACGAGCCGACCATCGCGCAGACCGTCGCAATCCTCAAGGGCTTGCGCGCGAAGTATGCGACGCACCACGGCGTCGTGATCGACGACGACGCGCTGGAAGCGGCGGCTTCGCTCGCCGCGCGCTACATCGCGGACCGGTATTTGCCCGACAAGGCGATCGACGTGATGGACGAAGCAGCCGCGGGGGCGGCGATGCGCGGCGCGAAACGCGTGGACGTCGAGCTCGTCGCAGCCGTCGTGTCGCGCTGGACCGGCATCCCGCAAGGAACCATCACCGACGCCCAGCGCGCCGGCCTGCTGGCGCTGGAAGCGCAGCTCACGACCCGCGTCGTCGGACAAGACGAAGCCGTGCGCGTCGTCGCCGAGGCAATTCGCCGCGCGCGCGCAGGCTTGAAGGATCCGCGCAAACCCGTCGGCGGCTTTCTGTTCGTCGGGCCCAGCGGCGTCGGCAAGACCGAGCTCGCGCGTGCGCTCGCCCACGCGCTGTTCGGCACCGACGACGCGCTCGTTCGGCTCGATCTTTCCGAGTACACGGAGTCGCACACGATCTCGAGGCTGCTCGGCGCACCGCCCGGATACCAAGGTCACGAAGAGGCCGGTCAGCTCACGGAGCCGGTACGCCGGCGCCCGTACTCCGTGGTGCTCTTCGACGAGATCGAGAAAGCGCACGCCGACGTCGCGGCGATCCTGCTGCAAATTCTCGACGACGGCCGGGTCACCGATGCGAAGGGGCGCACGATCGACTTTCGCCACGCGATCATCGTGCTGACGTCGAATACCGAGCGCGACGAGCTCGAAGCCGCGCTGCGGCCGGAGCTGATCGATCGCATCGACGAGATCGTCGTGTTCGCCGATCTCGGCGCGCCCGAGATCGAGAAGATCGTC
Organism: Vulcanimicrobiota bacterium; assembly: GCA_034666305.1. Taxonomy (GTDB): domain Bacteria; phylum Vulcanimicrobiota; class Vulcanimicrobiia; order Vulcanimicrobiales; family Vulcanimicrobiaceae; genus Vulcanimicrobium. Next base: position 4,879 of record JAXDMA010000312.1, on the reverse strand, counting down.
GTGCTGCAGGTCGCACTGCTCGCGGACCGGCTCGGCGCGCACGCGATGCGGCTCGATCTTTCCGAGCCGGCGCGCCGGTTTCTTGCGCGGGAATCATCGTCGCAAGGCAGCGGCGCGCGCTACGTGGCGCGCGCGATCGCGCGCCACGTCATGACGCCGCTGTCCGAAGCGATCCTGCGCGGCCGCCTCGCGAGCGGCAACACCGCGCGCGTCGATTTCGACGGCCGCGCGATCACGGTCGAGGCCGCCGCATGAAGCGACTCCTGCTCACGCTGGCGCTGGCGGGCGCCACCACCGCGACGGCGCTCGCGCAGACTGTTCCGCCGCCGGGTCAGCCCACCGCGAACCTAATCCTCGACGCGATGCTGGCCACCGCGCGCGCGGCCTCGGTCAATCCGGGCGCCGCGCAATCCGCGTCGCTCAACACGTCGGTCGCGATCCAGCGCTACAACGCCGGCGACGTCAACGGTGCGCGTTCGGCGGCGATTCAGGCGCTGATCGACGCGAACCGCCTGCCGCAGACCACGATCACCGTGCTGCGGTCGACGATCCCGCAAACCAGCTATCTGCAGACGCAGCCGTTCCCGATCGCGGGCGGAAGCGTCGCCGCGCTCGACGCGAACGCGTTCGTCGCGCAGGCGCGCGGTGCGCTGACGGCATGCCAGTCGCGCAATTCGCCGAACACCGCGGCCGCGACGCAGCGTCTCGCTGCCGCGGAGCGCGACGCCAAGGCGGGCCGCTACCAGGACGTGCGCGTCGAGGCGCGCGCCGCCGTCGACCTCTGCGCGCAGGCGCAGCAGCAGCTCAACGGTCAGCCGTAGCGGATTACTTCAGCGAATCTTTGATCGCGGTCTCGATCTCGACCGCGCTCATCTCGCCGACGCGAAACGTCGTGACGACGCCGCGGCGATCGATGAACACGTGCACGGGCATGCCGATCGCGCCGTACTTTTTTCCGACGGCCCCGTCTTCGTCGATCGCGACGAGACTATACGGGTTGGCGAATTTCCGCTGGAAGGCTTGCGCTTCGCCCGGCCGGTCCAGCTCGTCGATCCCGAGGACGCGCAAACCGCGCTTCGCGTACTGCCCGCGCAGCTTGCCGATCGCGGGCGCTTCGGCGTTGCACGGGGCGCACCACGAAGCAAAGAAGTTCACGTAGAGCGGTTGGCCGCGCAGGCCGGCGAGCGCCACCGGCTTGCCGCCCGGCGACGGCAGCGAGAACGGCGGGGGCGGCTTGCCCACCTCCGGGATGGCCATTGCCACGGCGGGGACCAGCGCGAGAACGGCAGCGGCGAGCACGGTCGGGATACGCACGACCGTTGTAACGCCGGCGGCGCGGAGCGCGTTGCGGCGCCTCTCCGAAGCAAGTAACCGCAACCTCGTTTGAGGCTCTGCGACAAAAGTACGTAAAATCAGCGGGAAGCGCCGCCCGCTCAGCGTATCATTCCAGTTATGCGTACGCTGCTTCGTATCTTTGCCCTTGTTCCTTTGGTGCTGTCCTCGGTCGGCCCGGCAACGTCGGGCGCGGCCACGATCGGCAGCACGCCGTCCGACGTCCTGTCGTCGCTCGCGGGCCATTATCGCTGCACCGCGTCCAACGGCGCGGTCACGGAACGCTCCTACGTCGTCGTCGACGGCAGCCCCATGATGAGCGGCACCGCGACGTCCGCGCGAACGCGCGCGGTCGGCGGTGCCAGATCCAGCGTCGACACGCCCGGCGCCGCGGGCGCGGCCAGCGTCTTGCGTACCGTGTACGGGCGCCAAGAGAACGCGGACACCGGTCCGGCCTTCGAACGCATCGTGGAACGCTCCGACCACAGCCTCGCGGTGGATTCGCCTGAAGGTACGGCGTCTGCAGCCGCGGCCGGCGCGTCGGCGATGCGCTTCACCGGTCAACTGTCCGCCGCGCGAGCGGCCGGCACGTCCGAAGAAGCCGCGAGCGGCGGCGCGGGCGGCTACCGCGCGCAGGCTTCGCGCTTCGGCGCCGAGGTGTCGAGCATCGCGAAACCGCTGAGCTTCAGCTATGCGGTCGAACCCAACGGGCTGCGCCGCACGGTGAGCACCGGAAGCGCAACGATCTCCGACGACACCTGCACGCGCACGCGTGACGTGGCGACGGCGAACTGCGGGACCCCGAACGCCGCTGCGACCGCGATCCACTCGGTCGTCCCGCGCAGCCCGTCCGGCGCACCGCAACTGGGTTCGGTGCAGCTTCGTCTCGTGCTCGACGACCGCGGCCGAGTCGTCGGCGACGACGTCCTATCTTCCACGTCTCCCGCATTGACGTCGGCGGCGCGATTCGCGGCGCTCGACTCGCGGTTCGCCGCGGCCGTCCAAGGCTGCCGCGCGGTCTCATCTCAACTGGTGTACAACGTCCAGTTCTCGCCCGACGCGGTGCGCGGCACCCTAAACAACGGTCGGGAAACGAACCTCTGACGCATCGTCGCGCATCTGCGCGACGAGTTCGTCCACGGAATCGAAGCGGCGCTGCGCGCGCAGGAAGCGGAAATCGCGCAGCGCCAGTTCTTCGCCGTAGAGCGCCCCGTTGAAATCCAGGAGCCAGGCCTCGACGGTGCGGGTGGTGCCGTCGAACGTCGGGTTCGTGCCGATCGACACGAGCCCGATGTAATCGCGCCCGTCGTGGCGTCCGGTGACGCGATACACGCCGTCGGGCGGCAGCAGCTTGTGCGGCGCGACCGCGACGTTCGCGGTGGGGTAGCCGAGGTCGTGACCGCGGCCCGCGCCGAACGCGACCGGGCCGCGAACGGTGTACGGCATGCCCAGCAGCCGGTCCGCCACGTCGAGCTCGCCGGCCTGAATCGCCGCGCGGATGCGTGTCGAAGAAACCCGCTCGCCGCCGTCGAGCGTATTCGCGACGGCGACGATCGAGCGGCCACGCGTTGCGAGATGCGCTTGCGCGAACGCGACGTCACCGGCGCGCTTGTGCCCGAACCGAAAGTTCGCGCCGACCACCATCGCACGCGCTCCCAGCCGCGCAATCAGCGTCTCGTCGAGAAATTCGGCCGGCCCCAGTGAGGCGACCGACGCGTCGAACGGCAGCACGAACGCCTCGTCGATCCCGGCCCGCGCAAACGCGTTCACGCGCTCCTCGAGCGTAGCGATCATCGGCGGTTCTTGGCCCGGCCGCAAGAACGCCGTCGGATGATCGCGGAACGTCAGCACGGCGCTGCGCTCACCGGGTCGCCGCTCGCGCAGCGCTTCGCGCACGATCGCGCGGTGGCCGCGATGAAACCCGTCGAAGAACCCGACGGCAACCACGAACGCACGCTCCGGCGCCCGCTCCGGAAGCACGTGATGAACCTTCACAAGAACACCTTGCGCGGCGCCAGCAACGCGCCGACGGTCTCGCCCACGCCGACGAGCGCGCGCGCGGAGTCCCGCACGAACACGTGCTTGTCCGCGGGCGGCTGCGCGAGCGGTACCATGCGCCCGGCGCGAAAATCGGTCGCACCGCGCCCGTCCAGCACGACCGTCGGGATGGGAATGACGCGCTCCGGCGGCACGAGCGCGGCGAGCGGATCGCGCGCGACGTCGTCGAGCGTACGGCTTTCGGACAGCACGAACGGCCCCGACGCCTCGCGCAATAACGCGCCCATGTGCCCGACCGTCCCGCAAGCGACGGCGAGATCTTCGCATAGCGTCCGCACGTACGTCCCTTCGCTGCACGCGATCCGCAGCCGCACGACGTTCGCATCGCGTCCGAGCACGCGCAGCGCGTACACCGTGATCGTGCGCGCGGCGCGCTCCACGGTCTTCCCGGCACGCGCCAGATCGTATAACCGCCGCCCGCCGCTTTGCAGCGCACTGTACATGGGCGGAATCTGCGACACGGCGCCAACGAACGCGGGGATGGCCGCGCCAAGCCGTGCATCGAGATCATCAGGCACGCCGGCCACCGAGACGGTATCGCCCGTCGCATCCCCGGTCGCCGTCGCTCGCCCGAGCACGAGCGTGCACACGTACGCCTTACGCCGGTCGAGAATCAGCGGCAGCAGCCGCGTCGCCTTCCCCAGCGCGACGGGCAGCACGCCGGCGGCCTGCGGATCGAGCGTCCCGAGATGGCCGATGGCCAGCTTGACCCCGGGATCGCGATAGATGCCGCGCAACCGCGCGCCGAACTGCGTCGACGAAGGCCCCGCAGGCTTGAACAGGTTGACGAATCCGAGCACGACGCTCGGATCTACAAACCTTGGGCGCGGAGCGCCGCGTGCACGCCCTCGACGGCAGCCTTGAGATCGCCGTCAAAGGTCAATCCCGACGCCATGAAATGCCCGCCGCCGTTCAGCGACGCCGCGGCAGCCTGCACGTTGATCTTTCCGCTGGACCGAAGGCTCACGCGAACCGCGCCTTCATACGCTTTGAAAAGCGCGGCGGCCTCGACACCTTCGACGGCACGCAGATGCTGCACGATCTCTTCGGTATCTTCACCGTCCGCACCGCAGACCCGCAACATCTCTTCATCGACGAACGTCCAGCAGTAGCGCCCATCGTCCTCGAGCACGGCACGCTCGAGCGCCATGCCGAGGAGCTTGGTCGCCGCAAACCGCTTGTTCGCAAAAATCTCTTCGGTGATCAGCGGCTTGTCCGCCCCGAGCTCGACCATCTCCGCCGACATGCGCAGCACCGCGGCCGTCGTGTTCGTGTGCATGAACGCACCGGTATCGGTCATGATCGTCGTGAGAATGCAGGTCGCGATCTCAGGCGTAATGGCCGCGTCGAGCGCATGCAGCAGCCGCAGCACGCACGTCCCGGTGGACGCCTCGGTCGGAATCACGTAGTTGAACGCGCCGAAGTGCGAGTTGCCGAGATGATGGTCGACGTCGAGCATGTTCTCACGCGCGATCGCCGGCAAGAACTC
>JAXDMA010000311.1:0-14662 GCA_034666305.1 Vulcanimicrobiota bacterium | reverse complement strand
CTGATCGACGCGCGCGAGCGGTTCATCAGCGATTACGCGTATCCCGCGCTCGCGGCGAACGCATCGTATCAAGGCGTGTATCCGCTCAGCGCGGCGCTGTCGCGGCCGCTGATCGCGGATCTGCTCGTCGAAACCGCCGCTGCGTACGGTGCCGACGCGGTCGCGCACGGGTGCACCGGCAAAGGCAACGATCAAGTGCGCATCGAGGTCGGCGTGCGCGCGAAGGCGCCGCATCTCGTGACGCTCGCCCCGCTGCGCGACAACCCGCTCTCGCGGCCCGACGCGATCGCGTACGCGCAAGCGCACGGCGTCCCGATCGCGCATACCGCGGCGAAGCCGTACTCGGTCGACGCGAACTTGTGGGGCCGCTCCATCGAGGCCGGCGTGCTGGAGAATCCGTGGAACGCGCCGCCGGACGACGCGTACGCGTGGTCCGTCGCGCCGGAGACGGCGCCGGCGAACGGCACCGAGGTCGTGATCTCGTTCAAGCACGGCATTCCGTCGATCGACGGACAGCACGGCGCCGACATGGTGTTCGAGCTGAACAAGGTTGCCGGCGCGAACGGCGTCGGGCGGATCGACATGATCGAGGACCGCGTCGTCGGCTTGAAGTCGCGCGAGGTGTACGAGTGCCCCGGCAGCGTGACGCTGATCGAGGCGCACAAGGCGCTCGAGCGGCTCGTGCTCACGCGCGACGAGCTGCGCATCAAGGCCGCGCTCGACCAGAAGTACGCCGAATTGATCTACGACGCGCAGTGGTCGGCGCCGCTGCGGACCGCGCTCGACGCCTTCAACGCCAAGCTCGCAGAGCGCATGACGGGCGACGTGCGGGTCAAGCTGATCCGCGGCCGCGCCGTGGTCACCGGGTCGCGCTCGCCCTTCGCGTTGTACGACGAATCGCTCGCAACGTACGGCGCCGGCGACACCTTCCGCCACGATGCCGCGGGCGGATTCATCCAAATCCACGGGCTGCCCGTCGCCGCGGGCGCGGCGAAGGCGGCCGAAGCGGCGGAGCGGGCTACGCCTCAAATCGCATGAACGACTTGACGAACCGCCCCCGGACGATGTATGACTGTTCCCCTGTGAGCATCTCGTTGCGCCGACCGCCTACCGACGCGCCCGTACGATTCGTACCGGGCTTCGTCTCCTTGCGGTAGACGAAGCGATGGAACGGACGACGGGCGCGCCGCACGACGGCGCGCTTTTTCATATGCAATGGGGCGGGCGGTTCGCGGCGGCGCCCGACGCGGCGCTGCTCGCGTTCGGCTCTTCGCTCGCCGACGATCTCGTGCTCGCCCCGTTCGACGTACGCTGTTCGCGCGCGCACGTCGCGGCGCTCGAATCCGGCGGGATCGTCGGCGCCGTCGATGCGACGGCGCTGCGCGACGCGCTCGATACCGTCGCGAGCGAGATCGACGACGGGTCGTTCGCCGCGTGGGCCACGACGCAGGCGTTCGAAGACGTGCACGGCGCGATCGACGCGCGCGTGCGCGAACACGCGGGGCCGGCCGGTGAACGGCTTCACGCCGGGCGCTCGCGCAACGACCAAGTGGCCACGACGCTGCTGCTGTACGCGCGCGACCGTGCGCGGCAAGGCGCCGAGCTCGCGCTGGACATCGCCGCGCTGATCGAAGAGCATGCCGCCGCCGCGCTCGAACGGCGGACGCTGCTCGCCGCGACGACGCACTGGCAGCCCGCGCAGCCGGTACTTCTCGCGTTCTGGCTCGACGCCGCGGCGCAGGCGTTCGTGCGCGCGGCGGAACGGTTCGCGCGCGTCGCGAGCGACGCGGCGCGGTTTTGTCCGCTCGGCAGCGCGGCGCTGGCGGGTTCGTCGCTGCCGCTCGACCGTGTTGCCGCCGCTCGCGAGCTCGGGTTCGGCGCGCCTTCGCGCAACGCGCTCGACGCCGTGGGCGACCGCGACGTCGTGCTCGACCTGTTGCACGCTGCGATGCGCGCAGCGGTCGCGGCGTCGCGGCCGAGCGAAGAGCTCGTGATCTGGGCGACGCCGGCGTTCGGATACATCCGGCTCGACGACGCGGCCTCGACCGGCTCGAGCCTCATGCCGCAGAAACGCAACCCAGATCCGTTCGAGCTGGTGCGCGCGGCGGGCGCGCGCGCGATCGGCATCTATGCCGGCGCGCTCGCGTCGACCAACGGGATCGCGCTCTCGTATCACCGCGATCTGCAAGAGACCAAAGCGCAGGCAATCGCCGGCACCGAAGCCGCGCTGGCGGCGCTCGACGCGTTCCGCCGTGCGTTCGCGCACGTGCATTTCAACGACGATGCCGCGAGCGCGCGCGCTGCCGACGGGTACACCATCGCGACCGATCTCGCCGACGCGGTGATCGCCGCGGGCGCGTCGGCGCGCGAGGCGCACCGCGCGGTCGGCGAGCGCGTGCTGCTGGCCGAAGAGCGCGGCCGCGCGCTCGATCGCGCCGATGCCGAAGCGCTGGGCGTGCCGGATGCTCCCGTCGACGCGCTCGGCTCCGTGCTCGGCAAGCGGACCTCCGGCTCGACGCACCCGGACGCGGTCGCAGCGTCGATCGCCGCAACGCGCGCCGCCATCGCGGCGTTGTCGGAGGCGATACGATGATTACCGCCCATGTCGTCGGCGCAAGCGGATACGCCGCGGCCGAGCTCATCCGCCTGGTCGACCGTCACCCTGCGGTCGCGCTCGGCGTGCTGGAAAGCCGGTCGCAGCCGGGCGTGCCGGTCGCCGACGTGTTTCCGTGGCTGCCGCACGTGCACGTCGAGCTCGAAGCCACCGGCAGCGCGCTGGCGCGCGTGCGCGAGGACGACGTCGTGTTTCTCGCCGGCGGCCATGACCTCGCGCGCGAGCAGGCGCCGGCGTTTCTCGCCAAAGGCGCGCGCGTGATCGATCTGTCCGACGCGTTCCGGCTCCACGCCAACGCCGGCGAAGCCGTCTACGGTTTTCCCGAGCTGTATCGCGAGCGGATCGCCAAGGCGCGGCTGATCGCAAACCCCGGCTGCTACGTCACAGCGTCGCTGCTCGCGCTCGTCCCGCTCGCGCCGCTCTCCGGCCGCATCACGCACATCGTGATCGATGCGAAGAGCGGGATCACGGGCGCGGGACGCACGCCGTCGGTGCCCTCGCTGTTCGGTGAAGTCGACGGCGACGTGCGCGCATACGGTCTGGCCGGCCATCGTCACGGCGCCGAGATCGTGCAGGAAGCCCGCGACGCCGGCATCACCGCGCCGATCGTGTTCTCGCCGCACGTCGTGCCGCTGCGGCGCGGCATCCTCGCGGACGTCTATCTGATCCCGCGCGCGCCGATCTCACGCGACGAGGTGCTCGCGCTGTATGCGCGCTTCTACGCATCGAATCCGTTCGTGACCGTGTTTCGCGACCTGCGCGCGCCGCATCTGCCCGCGCTCGAAGGCACGAATGACGCGCACCTCGCGGTCGCGGAGCGCGACGGCGTGGTGCACGTGCTGTCCGCGATCGACAACCTCGGCAAGGGCGCGGCCGCCCAAGCCATCCAGAACATGAACATCGCACTCGGGCTCCCGGAGGAACACGGTCTCCATGCGCGCACAACCGTCGGCTGACACGGGCCACGCCCTCAACGGCGAGTCCGTTCGTCTCATCCAACTGCGCGGCGGGCTCGGCGCCGTCCCCGGCGTGCTGATGTCCGGCGTGCACGCCGGGATCAAGAAGCGCAAGACAGACCTCGCGCTGATCGCGCTGCCGGGGCCACACGTGTGCGCGCAAGTGATCACGACGAACGAGATCAAAGCGGCGCCGCTGCTGGCGACCAGCGCGCACCTCGACGCCGACGGCGACGCGATCGCGGCGATCGTCTGCAACGCGGGCTGCGCGAACGCCTGCACCGGCGAGCGCGGCCTGCGGGACGCCGAGAACACCGCGCGCCACACCGCGACGCTGCTGGGCGTGCGCGCGACGCAAGTCGTCGTCGCGTCGACCGGCGTCATCGGGGTGACGCTGCCGATGGACCGTCTGGCCAAAGGCCTCGATCGCGCGCACAAGCAGCTCTCGGAAGGTCCCGAGGCCGCGTACGCGTCGGCCGAGGCGATCATGACCACCGATCACGTGCCGAAGCTTGCGGCGTACGCATGGCACGAGAACGGCGAACGCCGCGTGATCGGCGGGATCGCCAAAGGCTCGGGGATGATCGCACCCAACATGGCGACGATGCTCGCGTTTCTGGTGACGGACGCCGCGGTGTCGCGCGCGTCGCTGACCGAAGCACTGCGCGAAGCGTCGGACGGCACGTTCAACATGATCAGCGTCGACGGCGACATGTCGACCAACGACGCAGTGTACTGCTGCGCGAAGCCGGGCGACGCCGATGCGACGCCGGGCTTGCGCGCCGCGCTGACGGCGGTGTGCCGCGACCTTGCGATCGGCATGGTGAAGGACGGCGAAGGCGCGACCAAGACGCTGACGTTCGAGGTCACCGGCGCGCGCGACACGCAACAGGCGCGCGCGGTCGCCCGCGCGGTGATCAACTCAAGCCTGGTGAAAACGGCGCTGTACGGCGAGGACCCGAACTGGGGCCGCATGGTCGCCGCGGCCGGATCGGTCGCGAGCGGGATGGATCCCGACACGTGGTCGCTGTACCTCGGCGGCCAGACGTGGGTCGAACGCGGCGCGATCGAAGCGATGAGCGAAGCGGAAGCCCATCACGTACTTGAGGAGCACAACGTGGCAGTGCGCCTCGACCTGGGCATCGGCGACGCGACGGCAACAGCCTGGGGCTGTGACCTCACGAGCGACTACGTGCGCATCAACGCACATTACCGGACGTGACGCCATGATTCAAACGTCGCGCGGGGCGCGGCTCGTCACTCAGCATCCGCATCTCATGGCCAACTACGGGCGGCTCGAGATCAACATCGTGCGCGGTGAGGGCTGCTGGCTGTACGACGAGTCCGGGAATGCCTATCTCGACCTCGTGGCCGGGATTGCGGTGTGTGCGCTTGGGCACGCCCATCCGCGCATCGCGCGCGCCGTTGCCGAGCAGGCTGCGACGCTCGTGCACGTCAGCAACCTCGTGCACCACGAGCCGGCGGGCACGCTGGCGGACCGGCTCGCCGAGCTTTCCGGGTTCGACGCGGTCTTCTTCTGCAACAGCGGCGCCGAGGCGAACGAAGCGGCGATCAAGCTCGCGCGCAAGGATGCGTGGCGCCGCGGTGAGAAACATCGCAACGTCATCCTCGCCGCGAAAGGTTCGTTCCACGGGCGCACGCTCGGCGCGCTCGCCGCGACGGACAATCCCGCGTATCACGAAGGCTTCGCGCCGCTGCCGCTTGGGTTCGAGCACGTCGCGTTCAACGACGTCGCCGCGCTCGACGCCGCCATCGGCGAGACGACGGCGTGTTTTCTCGTCGAGCCCGTTCAAGGCGAGACCGGCGTGGTTCCGGCGACGCGAGAATACCTCGAGGCCGCTCGGCGGCTGTGCGACGAGCGCGGCGCGCTGCTGATCTTCGACGAAGTGCAGTGCGGGATGGGCCGGCTCGGCCGGCTGTTCGCGCATCAGCTCTACGGCGTTACGCCCGATGCGTTCACGCTGGCGAAGTCGCTGGCGAACGGGCTGCCGATCGGCACGCTCATCGTGCGTGGCGATGCGGCGACGTCGCTCAAGCCCGGCGATCACGGCACGACGTTCGGCGGTTCTCCGGTTCCGGCCGCGGCCGCGCTGGAACATCTCGCCATTCGCGACGTCGTCGATCTCGACGGACACGTCGCGACCGTCGGCGCGCTGCTGCGCGACGAGCTAGTAGCGATAGCGGCGGAGCATCCGAACGTCTTCGACGAGCCGCGCGGCCTCGGCCTCATGCTCGGCCTGCCGGTGCGTGACGGGTACGCCGCCGCCGACTTCGTCAAGCGCGGACTCGACCACGGGCTGTTCATCAACGCCGCCGGGAACAACACGCTGCGTTTCGTCCCGCCGCTCATCATCTCGGCGGACGAGGTTCGTGACGCCGCCGTGCGCCTGCGCACCGTCATCGCCGCGACGTTGAACGGCTAGCGTCAGCGGCGCGCGCAGGCCGCGCACGCGGTCGGGCGGGAACGCGCGCCGATCGTCGGCGACCAGCACGTCGACCACGAGCGATTCGTCAGGCGCATCGTGCAGCCGTACGAACCGCTCGCGATCGTCGGTCGCGAGATCGCCCACCCGGTAGTTCTTGAGTGTGTCGTTCCAGCGCTCGCACAGCTCCGGCGTGACGCGCGACGCAACGGCGTTCGCCACCGCGCTCTCCTCGGGCGCACCGTGCACGAGCTCGATGAACTCCGATTCAGAAAAGCCTGCTTCGGCGAGCAGCATCGCGCTCAAGCCGGGCGTGAGGTGATACTCGCCGAGGTCGCCGCCGCGCAGCGCCGCCCGCGCTTTGTCGATCGTGCGCGGCAGGAGCATGAGCCCAGCAAGCCTTGCACGCGGATCGCGCGGCGGCCGCCGTCGCAAGCTGATCGGGCGCATCACCGTCGATGCTAGCCGAGAGCCCTGAGGAATTCGTGAAAGCGGCAGAAGCGTGGCAGTTCTCGCACGACATCGAGCGTACCGGGGCGAAGGCCGCCGCATGGAACCGACGGCCTTCTACGAGCGGATCGACGCCGAGCGCTTCGCACCCACCCGCGCGACGACGAGCCCGTGGGACGAACGGCTGCAGCACGGCGGTCCGCCCACCGCGCTGCTCGCGCACGTCATGAACGACCGTCATCCGCGCGCCGACATGCGCCTCGCACGCGTGACCGCCGAGTTCCTCGGCCCGATACCGCGCGCACCGATGAGCGTTCGTACGCGCGTCACGCGCCCGGGCCGCCGCATCGAGCTGCTCGAAGCCGTCGTCGAGAGCGGTGGCCGCGAGGTGCTTTCGGCGCGCGCGTGGCGCATCGCTACGCAGCCTGAGGGCAGCGTTCCGCCCGCGGCGACGGCGCCCGATCCGGTTCCGCCGATGCCCGATGCGCAAACACCGCCGAGTTGGCTGAGCAAATTCGGATACGGCGACGCGTTCGAATGGCGCTACGTCTATGGCGGCGGCGCGCCGGGGCCGGCGTCGGTGTGGACGCGGCCGCGCGTGCCCCTGATCGCCGGCGAGACGCCGCAGCCTTTCGATCGCGTGATCGCCGTCGCCGATTCGGCAAACGGCATCAGCGGTGAATTGCCGATGGGCGCGTGGCTGTTCGTGCCCCCGTCGCTATCGCTCGCACTGCAACGGCATCCGCGCGGCGAGTGGACGCTGCTCGAAGCGCGCACGACACTCGGCACCGACGGCATCGGGATGACGAGCTTGCGTCTCGCCGACGCGGACGGATACCTGGGCGTCGGCCACCAGCCGCTGCTGATCGAGCGTCGCGCATGAAAAAGGCCGCCTCACGCCTCGGCGGCCACGTCTACGACTTGCGACGCCCGGTGGAACCGGCGGGTGCGTAGATCGAAGGTACTGTCTCAGAAACGAGCCCGCCTCGGCTGACGTTCTTGGCGGTTCGTTAAGAATACGCCACGGCGGCCGGGATGGTTTCGTTCTACCAACCGTATCGGTCGCCGGCCGCCGTGGCTTGAATGGGCCTAGAGCTTGATCCGTGCTTCGAAGTACATGTTGAACGGATACGAGGGGAACGTCGGCAGATACGGCGACGCGAGAAGCGGCTGCACGTTCTGGCCGGGGTTGAACAGTCCGCCCGCGAGCGGAGCCGGGCCGGAGCCCGCGCCGTACGTGGCGGTGTAGTTGCACGCGTGGTTCACCGCGAACGGCACCTTCGTTCCGCCGAAGCAGCGGTTGATGATGTTCGCGAAGTTACCGACGAGCGTCAGCCGTTTGTTCACGTCGTACGTGACCTGCGTGTGCAGCAGCAGCTGGCTGGGCGACACGAACCCGCCCACGCCGTCGAAGCGGTGCGTGTACGGATTCGGGACCGCGAGGTACGCCGGATCTGCTCCCACGCCTTGCGTGTTCATCGCGACGGCCGGCGTGTTGGGATTCGTCTGCGCAGCGAGGCACTGCGACACGTCGTACGGAGCGCCGCCGGGCGCGCCGTAGAAGTAGCGCGGATCGGTGTTGGGCGAACCGGCCAATCCGCCTTGGCACTGGTTGGGGAAGATGCCGCCCGTCGAGATCGGCACGCCGTAGCGCGATCCGCCGGTGAACTGCACCGCCGGCGTGATCGAAAGCGGACCGTGCTTGTATTGCGTGACGAGCGTCAGCACGTACGGTGCGCCGTACGACGAATACCCGCCGGCACCGATGCCGCCCGGGAAGATGTCGAACGTCGGATAGTTCGCGTTGACGTCCATCAGCTGCTGCGTCGGCGCGTTGTAGTACGGGTTGGCGATCGTGCCGGCCGCACACGTCGGAGACGCGGCGCCGGGGATCACGGCGCCCGTGACGGGATCCGTGGTCGCCAGCGCGTAGCACGGCGCCCCGCCGCCGCCCTTGGTGAACGCGTTGTATTGCGAGATCGCCTGGTTGAACGGATCGATGACCGATAGCCCGTTCGACAGCCGCGAGTAGTTGATGTAGCTGTTGGTGTACGTGAACGACAGGCGCGCCGCGAGACCGTTGCGCGAGAAGTCCCCCTTGTCGACCTCGAGCTCGAAGCCTTCCGACGTCTGACGGCCCACGTTGAGGCCGGAGACGAAGCTCGTCTTCTGGTCGAGGAAGAACTGCTGAATCTGATCCTGCGTCTTGCGCAGGAACGGCGTGAACTTGACCGACGTGTCGCCCTTGAACTGGTGCTCGTACGAGAAGTCGTAGTTGTTCGAGACCGGCGGCCGGATCGTGTGCGCGGGCGTATTGCCGACGCCGAAGCGCACGAAGTTGGCCAAACTGGGCGGCGCGTCTTGCTGGAGGAAGTTGTACTGTTCGAACGCGCTGTTCGGAGCCTGGCCGTAACGGCCGTAACTCGCGCGCAGCACGGTCGCCGGGTTCACCGTGTAGGTGAACCCCAGCCGCGGCTGGATGACGTTGTACGCTTCCACCTGACCCGACGTGTTGAACTGCTTGAGGCCTGGGAACTGGTTGTTCCACGCGTTGTAGAAGAACGTGCGCGCGGGTGATCCCGTCGTGTCTGAGCCGTCGAACTCGAACCGGTCGAAACGCAGCCCGAGGTTGATGTTCAAACGATCGCTGGGCTTCCACTGGTCGGTGATCGAGAACGCGCCGAACTTCGGCGTGACGGTGTTGTACGTGGCGTGCAGGCCGTTCTCGACGACGAGGTAACGGCAAGGACCGCCACCGCACGTCCCGGCGGCCGGCGTCACCGTACCGTTCGCCGCCTGCAGCAGGTTGAAGAAACCTGGGAACAGGGTTGTGCCGCCGTGCGTGATGCCGCGGTTGAGATCGCTCCCCGCATTGTTGTAGCAATTCACCGGAGTACCGCCGGGAGCGTAGCAGATGCCGTTGAGCGGGTTGCTGGAATCCACCAGCAGGCCGACGACCGTGCGGCCGTTGAGCCGCGCTGCGTTGTAGAATCCCGCGACGTCCTGCGTGTTGTTGTCACGCAGCGTGCTCGACGTGGTGTACGAGCCTTGGACCGACAGCAGGTGCTGCGCGTTGAGCTGGTCCGAGAAGTTCACGCTCAGCCCGCGTGTGTGCGAGGACAGCTCGTAGTCGCTCGGGACATAGCCGATGTAGTTGGCGAAATTGGACTGCGGGCCCGTCTGCAGCCAGTTCGAGTAATACGTGTAGCCGTACACTCGGAGGAACGCGTTCGTGCCGAAGTTGTGCTGGTATTGCAGCTTCACCACGGACTGGTTGTTGTTGAACGCATCGCGCCGGTCCGGCTCGATGCACCCGTTCTGAACGCCGAGGTGCGTGATGTCGCACGTGAGCAATCCGTTTGTCAGGCGTCCGGCGCCGGACTGCGGGTACAGGTATTGCGATGTTCCGCCGCCGGTGAATGACGCCGGGAGAACCGCCCCCAGCGGCGCACCGTTGAAGGTAAACGTATCCGCGTACGCCGGGATGCCGTTGAACCCGACGCCGCTCGGCCCGCTGCCCAGGAAGTTGAAGAAGGCGTTCCCGCCCGCATCGTTGGTGGAGTCGTAGGCCGGGTTGTTGATGAAGTTGTTGTCGAACAACAGCTGGATGTCGTCCCGGTTGCCGTCTTTGCGCGGGAGGCCGAAGTGGAGGTTCACGACCGTGTCGCGATCCTGTACGCCGGACGGCGCATTGTAGTTATACGGTCCCAGCGCGTAGGCCGTCGACGCGCCGCCGTTGGTATAATCCTGACCCTGCGGACCGTGGCAGCCGAGCGCCGTCGCGTCCGGGCAGATCGCGAGCGGCGCGCCGTAATTGCTCTGTAAGCTGGCGCCGTTGTATTGGTCGTAGTACCGGAAGCTCTGATTGTACGCGCCCGCGCCGATATAGTACGAGAACATGCGCGTGGGGCTGGCGCCGCCGGCTTCGAACGCGGCCTTGTTGTAGAAGACCGGCGTTCCGATCGCCAGCACGAGGTTGCGCGACGCAGGCGCCGTGCCCGTGCGAATCACCTGGTTGATGTAACCCGAAATGCCTTCGGATTCCGAGTTTGCCGGCGTGGCGCCCGTATACACCTGCAGCTCCTGCTGACCCAGCGACGACAGCGATCCCGACGGATAATTGTCGAACGCGCGGTTGACGGGGACGCCGTCCAGCTCGTATCCGATCTGGTCGTAGTCGCCGCCGCGGATGCTGATGGTGGAGGTCGCTCCGATGTAACCGGCTTGATTGGGCGCGATGAACACGCCGGGGACCGTCGCGATCGCGGACCAGGCACTGTTGAGGTTGCCGCCGCCGCCGACGCCGGATGCTTTATCCTGCGTGATCGCGTTGATCGAGTACACGTCGGCCGTCGTACCCGGCTTCACGAGCGCGCCGGGTGCGCGCGAGGTGACCGAACCGATTTGCTTGAGCTTCGCCGGCTGGGTCAGGCTCACGGTGACGGTTTGGTCGGCCTGCACGGTAACGCCGCTCGTTGACGCGGCGTCACGCGTCGCCGTCTCGGCGACCGTGAGCGTATACGTGTCGGGCGCGAGCGACAGAAACGAAAACCGTCCCGTCGAATCAGTGTTGGTAGTCGCGGATTGTGATGGGCTCGTCGCGACCACGCGCGCGCTCGCGACGGGTGTATTGTTCGAAGCGTCGACCACGCTCCCGGCGATCGTCCCCGTCGTGCCGGCCAGAACGCTTGTCGTTCCCTGGAGCACGAACGCGAGAATCATCAGGATTGCGGCGACGCCCCGACTCGTTCGAATCGAGGTAGTCACGTAACCATCGTCCTTTCAAAGGCGAATGATGCGTGTGTTCATCATCGCCGCGGACGAACGAAAAGTCTGCGAGTTTTAAGCGGGTGGCAGAAAGCCGTCAGAATCGCGGCAGAGTCGCGGCAGATCGCGTGCGCTGCGCAGCGCGTGCCTTCAAGGCGTACGATGCAGTCACGGACATCGTCCGGCCGTAAACCCAGCAGCGTTTTTCCGCATTCGCGGTCGGCGCATCGCGGCGGTTACCGGCACCGCGCACGCCCTCATCCTCCCTGCGCCGTGATCGTTCCAGGCCCGGCTCGATCCGCAAGACCGTCGCGCTCCGCTCACGCCCGCGCGAGATCGACCTCGCGGGCGGATGCGAGCCGGGTTTAGCCGCCTCGGTGGCGAATAACCGGATATGGCGGACCTTCGGTATCGCGTCATTCTCGAACCCGAGGAAGAGGGCGGCTACAACGTCGTGATCCCGGCGTTTCCGCACGGCCACACGTGCGGGGACACCATCGCGGAATGCCTTGCGAATGCACGCGAGGTGATCGAGCTCGAGATCACTTTCTTGAGCGATAAGGGACTTCCGATTCCGGACAGCGATACGCCGTCCGCGCCGATCGAATTCGTTTCAGTACCCTCGCCGGCCGCGTAACCAGCGCCGCAATGAGTACGAAGCAGCCCGCCGTTAGCGGGGTGGAGTTGGTACGTGCCCTCGAACGCGCAGGATTCGTACGAGTCCGCCAAGTCGGATCGCACCTCACCCTAGAAAAGGGGGCGTTGCACGCAACGGTGCCGATGCACGGAAGGCGACCCCTCGCGAAGGGCACGGTTGCGGGAATCCTCCGCTCTGCGGAGATTAGCTCCGACGACCTTCGTAGGCTCCTCTAGTTTGCTGTGGCTGTTGTCTCGTGTGGCGCGCCTCTGCTTCATGCGCATGATAATCCAACCTAGTGGGGCGGCCGGCGTTCTCCGGTTCGCGTGCGCCGTTCGAATGCGTGCGCGAACTGCAGCAGGCCGAGCTCGTCGCGGTAGCGGCCGACGATCTGGATGCCGACCGGAAGGCCGTCCGGCGTGAAGCCGCAGGGGACGGAGATCGCAGGGTGGCCCGTCACCGTGATCGCCGAGCACGAGCGCATCCAGTCGAGGTAGTTGCTCATCCGCACGCCGTTGATCTCGGTCGGGTACTCGCGTTCGATCGAAAACGGCGTCACCTGGTTGACCGGAGCGATCAGGAACTCGTACGTTTCCATGAACTCGCGCATGCGCGCGAAAATCTGCGAGCGCTTCAGCGTCGCGACGCCGATTTGCGTACCGGTCAGCGCGCGACCCAGCTGAACGTTCCAGACGATCGACTCTTTGAATGCCGTCGGATGCTGGTCGAGCAGCGCATCGAAACCGTTCACGAACGCAACGGCGCGCAGCGTTTGGAACACCTCGTCGGCGTCGCTCAAGTCCGGCGCCGTCTCCTCCACGTCGCAACCGAGGTCCGTCAACACGCCGCGCCGCGACTCGAGCACCGCCGTCACCGCGGGTTCGACCGGCAGCCCGCCCAGATCCGCGGTCCACGCCACTCGCGTGCCCGCAAAGTCGCGCTCCAGCGATGCTCCGAACCGATCGGCGTCGCCGGCGAACGAGATCGGATCGCGCGCGTCCGCTCCCGCCAGCGCGCGCAGGTAGAGCGCGACGTCCTCGACGGTGCGCGCCATCGGTCCCGCCACCGCCAGCGTCCCCCACGCATCTTGCGACGGCCATTGCGGCACGCGGCCGATCGACGGGCGCAAGCCCACGACGTTGCAGAAATTCGCGGGGTTGCGCAGCGAGCCGCCCAGATCGCTGCCGTCGGCGAGCGCGACCATCCCCGTCGCGAGCGCGACGGCGGCGCCGCCGCTGCTGCCGCCGCACGTCTTCGACGGATCGTAGGGGTTGCGCGTGGCGCCGAACACTGCGTTGAACGTCTGCGATCCGGCCCCGAATTCCGGCGTGTTCGTCTTGCCGAGTGTGATCGCGCCCGCACGGCGCTGGCGCTCGACGACGAGGCTGTCTTGTTCGGGTATGAATTCGGCGAAGATGGGTGAGCCGAACGTCGTGCGCATGCCGCGCGTGAGAAACAAGTCCTTGTGTGCGACCGGCAACCCGTGGAGCAGGCCGAGCGCATCGCCGCGAGCGTGCGCTTCGTCGGCACGCTGCGCGGCAGCGAGCGCGCCGTCGGCGTCGAGCGTCACGATGGCATTCAAGTACGGGTTGAGGCGTTCGATCCGCGCGAGGTGCGCCGCGGTCACCTCGCGAGCGGAGACTTCCTTGCTTCGTATGAGCCGCAGCAATTCGGTCGCCGAAAGCTCGCACAAGTCGGTCGGCATGGCATGGGTATTAGGGCCCAGGACCGCAACGGCCTCGCTCTCCCGAGCGGTAGAACGAGCATGACGGAGCCAACGCCGTCGTCCGTGCGCGAAGGGAAGCGTCGCCGGCGTGTGTTCGACACGTTGAGCGAAGGGGTGGTCGTTCAAGACACGGACGGAGTCGTACGCGACTGGAATGCGCCCGCGCTGCGAATGTTCGGCCTCACGGCGGATCAGTTGTGCGGTCGCGCCCCGCTGCATTCGCGTTGGCACGTGACCTGGGACGACCGCACGCGCGTGGGCCGCGACCAGCCGATGCAGACCGTGCTGCGGCGCGCGTTCGAATGCGGTGACGTCACCGTCGCCGTGCGCAAGCCGGACGGCGCGTCCGCGTGGATCGCGATCTCCAGCCACATGGTGGGCGCCGACGACGACAACTCGGAAGCGACGATCGTCTCGACGACGACCGACGTCACGGCGCAGCACGAGATGGCGCTCGAGAACGCGCGGTATCGCGACATCATCGACACGCTCGACGCGTCGTACCGCATCCTCGAAGAGAGCCCGATCGGGATGTGCAGCGTCGACGCCGCCGGCAACGTGCTGCGCAACAACATGGCGTTTCTCGCGCTGGGCGGCGGCGAGACCGCGTCGATCATGCCGCTCGTCCCCGAGGACGACCGCGCGACGCTGCACGATGCGTTCGCGCGCCTGCTCGACGGCCGCACCGCGTCGGTGCGCATCGAGACGCGCATCCGCCGGCTGGACGGCACGGCAACGTGGTGCGAGCTCACCGCCGTCGCGATGCGCCAAGGTTTGCCGGACGCGGCGATTCTGATTCTCGCGAACGACGTGACGGAGCGCCGCCGCCGCGAGGCGCGCCTGCGCCAGCTCGCCGAGCGCGACCCGCTCACCGGACTCCACAATCGCCGCAGCTTCGTGCGCGTGCTGCGCGAGCGGTTAGCCGCGCTGCAGCGCCCGTCGCGCCGCGCCGGTGCGACGTGGACGCTGATGCTGATCGACCTCGACGGGTTCAAAGACGTCAACGATACGCTCGGCCACGCCGGCGGCGACGCGGTGCTCGTCGCGGTGGCTGCCGGAATTCGTGAC